>JAIFWI010000019.1 GCA_019661945.1 Candidatus Parcubacteria bacterium
GCGCTACCCCGCCGTCGGTTGCAGACCTTGTTGAAGGACCAGTTATTGGCATTGAGAAAAGCGCCATTTATATTGACCTTCATCCCTATGGCACCGGTATTATTTACGGCCGGGAATTTATTGCCGCCCGCGATATTATCAAAAAGATTGGTTTAGGTGATAATGTCAGCGCTAAGGTTGTTGATACCAACAATGAAAACGGCTACATTGAGCTCTCACTCAAAGAAGCTAAGCAGGCTATCATCTGGGGCGAAGCACAGGATGCTATTCGCGACAAAAAGATTTTCGAATTGCCTGTGGTTGAGGCAAATAAAGGAGGTTTGATTATTAACTGGCAAGGTATTCAAGGATTTTTGCCTGCCTCACAACTTAAAGCTGAACACTATCCGCGCGTGGCCGATGGAGATAAAGACCGAATTCTTGAAGAATTAAAAAAACTCGTCGGCCAGAAAATTTCTTTGAGTATCATTTCGGCTTTGCCAAAAGAAGGTAAACTCATTTTCTCTGAGAAGAATCTCGAACAAAAAGATAAAGAAAAGATTATTGGTAAATATAAAGTCACTGACGAAGTTGAGGGTGAAGTGACTGGTATTGTTGATTTCGGAGTCTTTGTCAAAATTGAAGAAGGACTTGAAGGATTGGTTCACATTTCTGAAATCGATTGGTCACTTGTGGAAGATCCAAAACTTTTGTTCAAAGTCGGTCAGAAAGTGAAAGTAAAAATTATCGAAATCAAAGACGGCAAAGTTTCGCTTTCAATTAAAGCCCTCAAAACTAACCCTTGGACTGAAAGCTCAAAGAAATATAAAAAAGATGATGTTGTCTCGGGTGTGATCATTAAATACAACAAACACGGCGCCCTGGCTTCAATTGAAGAAGGCATTGCTGGTCTCGTTCACATCTCAGAATTCGGCAGTGAGGAGAAACTGCGCTCTTCACTCGAACTCGGCAAGAGCTACAAATTCAAAATCACTCTCTTCGATCCCAAAGAACAAAAAATGGCTCTCTCATTCACAGAAGGAAACAAAAAATAAAGTATCTCTGCTATAATATAGGAATGAAGAAAAGAGTCATTCTATATTTTATTTTAGCAATCATCGTTACTGGTATTTTGGTAAGCGTTTACTTTCCAATATCCGGTCCAATTCTACTGACAGATTCAGCCGTTAGACAAGTGATTTCTCGTGATTTCAATAAAAATAGCACTGCCATATATGCCTGCGCTACAGAGGTTACGGCAATTCAAAATCAAGTTATTAGAAAGATCGCAACGGTTAAATACTCTTGTGAATTATCGCCTTACTACGAGCAGCAAGTAATTGTATATCCCTTTGGTATCGTAAAAAGATTGCCTGATACAAAAAAGACCGTTGAACGCTAAATATTAAATTTCCCCATTGCGGCTTCTTTGCCTTCGGTTACGATGACTTCAACAGCTTCAACTGCTTGTTTAATGACTTTTTTCAAAATATCGAGTTCGGGTTTTTTGAATTGACCGATAATGTGCTTATCGACGGCATCGTCGCCAGAAGGTTTCTTGATTTTGCCGGAAGGTGTGACTGGAGAAATGCCAACACGCACTCGAATAAATTCCTGAGTTTTTAATGCTTTAATAATTGAATCTAATCCCCTGTGTCCGCCGGCACTTCGGTTATATGAAACTTTAAGTGTACCGAGCGGCAAATCTAAATCATCGTACACTACGATTAAATTTTGAGCTTTTTTTACACTCGTAATGAGCGGCGCCAAGCTTACACCCGATCGATTCATGTAATTATCAGGTTCGACAAGTTGAATATTTTCTTTTTCTATGGCGCCCGTTGATGTTCGCGCTTTTATTTTCGGTGTATCTTTAAATTCAGAGAAAGAAAACTTTTTTGCCAAGGCTTCGACAACCATTCTTCCAGTATTATGTCGTGTTCCTTCAAATTCTTCTCCGGGATTTCCGAGTCCTGCAATAATATATGACATGAAAAGATGGCATTAGCTGTTTTTTATATTGTGTCACGATAGTTTCTCTTGTGTCAAATGGATTGCTGTATTAAAATTACAGTCAATACATTTATTTTTTATCTCTAGTTCCAATGGATCAACAAATTGAAGTGAAGCGTGAAAGTTTTTGGGGAGAAATTATTCGCTTTACTTTGTTTGCACTCCTCATCGTGCTGCCGATCAGACTTTTTATTGCTCAGCCTTTCATTGTCAGCGGTGCTTCAATGGATCCAACATTTGAAAACGGCGAATATCTTATCGTCGATCAATTAAGTTACCGTCTTAATAATCCTGATCGGGGTGAAGTTATAATCTTTCGCTATCCCCGTGATGAAACAAAATACTTCATCAAGCGAGTTATTGGACTTCCCGGTGAGACGGTTGAAATTGACGGCACTGAAGTAACAATAAAAAACAAAGAACATCCTGAGGGACTGAAACTGACCGAACCATACATCATAGAGCGAAATCAAAAAGAAGAAATGATGACGGTAACACTCAAGGACGATCAATACTTCGTCATGGGCGACAATCGACGTCAGAGTTCAGATTCGCGATCGTGGGGCACATTATCTCGTAATCTTGTTGTAGGCACACCGTTTGTCCGACTCTTTCCGCTTAACCGAATTAGTGTCTATCCTGGAAATTATAACAATCAGTGACATACATGCAAAAAAAATTGCGTGAGAAAGCATCAACACTATCCGATATCGCGCTCTACTACGGTTTTACTCCGGTCAATCCAATCCATCCAGAAAAAATAGACTTTGATTTAGTGAAAGGCTATGTTCCTTCTGATGAAGAAGAAATCCCTTTGCATCTCGAGGAGCAACTTACTATTTTGCGGACTCAGTTTTCAAAAGGCCAGCAGCAATTACCGCTTTCTATTGCCCGCGAACGAAAACCCGTCCGAACGGGTCAGCCGGGCGGGTCAGCTAAAAAAGATGGCCGGAAATGCGAATACTGCCTAGATATTATTGGTACAACCAGAAGTATCGCCGATGCCATTGTCATAAAAACGGCCTATGAAATGATCCGTGAAGAATATGGTAATGCTCATGTTGAAATTAATAGTCTGGGTGATAAAGAATCACTAGCCCGCTTCCAGCGCGAGTTGACGCTCTATTTCAAAAAACATCTTGGTGATTTAGATCCGGAATGCCGTCAGCGTTTCAAAAAAAGTGCCTTCGATGCCATGTTGTGTGGGCATGAAAAATGTCAGGAAATTAAACGCGGTGCGCCTCATCCGATGAATTACCTTTCGGAGCCTTCTCGAATTCACTTTAAAGAAGTCTTGGAGCATCTTGAAATGGCGGCATTACCCTATGACATTAATACCTGCTTAGTTCCATATCATCATGTAGCCAGCCACACTGTTTTTAGAATCCTGGCTGAAGAAGAAGGCAAGCCAGAACAATTTGTGGCTGCTTCCGGTGCTCGTTGGACTGGATTGGCCAGAAAATTAGGATTTAAAAAAGATATTCCCGGCGTAACCGCTATCGTCTCTCTCAAGAAAACTCCTATTCAAAAGACTAGTCCGAAAACTCCTAAACCTCAATTCTACTTTATTCAAATGGGTCAGGAAGCCAAGCTCCGCAGTCTTTCGCTTATTGAGACACTTCGCCAGGCCCGCATCCCCGTTTATCATTCACTTATAAAAGATAAACTGACAGCCCAACTCATGACGGCCGAGCATCTTAAGGTACCCTTTATCTTGATTATGGGCCAGAAAGAAAGTATCGAAAACACTGTCTTGGTACGAGAAATGCATAACCGCTCCCAGGAGACAATCCGAGTCGAAATAATAGCCGAGTACTTGCGCAAACTCATTAGATAATGTAGTCTGTAAAGCCTATGATTAATATTGAGGTCCAAAAGAATAGTAATGAAAGCGCTCCAAATCTCTTGAAGCGTTTTACAAAACGTGTCCAGGGCTCAGGTATCCTCAATCGGGTTCGATCTCTCCGTTACTCACAACGAGCTGAATCTCGCTATGTTCGCAAGAAGAGAACCATGAAATCTATTAAACGCCGAAGTGAACATCAGAAAATGGTCAAATTAGGTAAAGCTCCAGACTATACACGATAATGTCAGAGACGTTCAGCCTCACCAACACCACAAAAGGCAAGCTACCCAGCTTGCCTTTTGCTGATATGAAGGACACTGTACTTGGAGAAAAGTATGATTTGAGTTTGGCTTTTGTAACCCCTGAAGAATCTCAAGAGTTTAATAAGCGATACCGTCAAAAAGATAAGCCGACGAATGTCTTGAGTTTCGAATTAACTCCAAACTCAGGCGAAATTGTCATTTGTCCGGACCATGCCGGTGAACACAGCCTTGGTTCTCTATTTATCCACGGCCTCATGCATTTGAAAGGATTCGAACACGGTAGTACAATGGAGAACGAGGAACGAAAAATTCGGGAGCGATTTGGAATTTAATTTTTTCTCACAACAACCTCGCATAAATTTAAAGTGGCTCGAAACATAACAGTAGGCATAGATGTCGGCACCCACACAGTTAAAGTAGTGGTGGCTGAATTGGTGCGCAATAAAGAAAAAACCTTCCCAAAAATCATTGGCACCGGCACAGCTGAAACAAAAGGCTTGCGCCATGGTTATATTATGAGCCAGGCAGATGCAACCCGGAGTATTAAGTCTGCCTTGCGCCAAGCCGAAAAAAGTTCGGGCATACAAATTAAAAAAGCTTTTGTCTCTGTCGGAGGACTAGGCGTTAACGGTATTGTTACCCAAAGTTCGGTTATTGTCTCACGTGGAGATTCAGAAATTACTGATCTTGATGTTCAGAAAACACTTGAAGCATGTGAGAACGAATTACCATCATCATTTTCATTAAATCGGAAGGTTATTCATTCTGTGCCGATTTCATACAAAATCGACGGCCGAGTTGTCCTTGGAAGGCCTCAGGGTATGAAAGGCATGAAGCTTGAAGCCAGAACACTTTTCGTCACCTGCCTCGAGCAGCACCTCAATGACTTAATTCAAGTTTTGGCGGATGCTGGAGTAGAAGTTGAAGATGTTATGGCAGGACCACTGGCAGCAAGTCTTGTCGGCTTATCAAAGACTCAAAAAATTGCCGGTTGTATCCTGGCAAACATCGGCGCCGAAACTGTATCAACGGTTGTTTTTGAAAATAATATTCCTATTTCACTTGAAGTGTTCCCGATCGGGTCTGTGGATGTGACACATGATATTGCTCTTGGCCTAAAAATTCCTCTTGAAGAAGCTGAACGAGTAAAAGTCGGCGGAGATTCGAATGTTTCTTATTCACGAAAAAAACTCGAGGAAATTATTGAGGCACGGCTGTCAGATATTTTTGAACTTATTGAAAATCATCTCAAGAAAATTGGACGTAATGGTCTTCTGCCGGCTGGAATTATTTTGACCGGCGGCGGATCTGCCACAACCAATGTTGAAGATGTAGCTAAAGCAACATTGAAGTTACCGACAAAAATAACTGAGATTCACATTGATGCTGATACTCGCGGTCTTAAAAATTCTGTTTGGACCGTAGCCTATGGACTCTGCATCCTCGGTTTTACTCAAGGTGATGAACCTTCAATCGGCATTAAAATTGCTAGAACTACAACAAATAATATTTTGGCTTGGATTAAACAATTTTTGCCATAACTCAACAGGTTTTCTCGGAAAATTAGAGCACATATAAAGTGAGGCATCAATTGTTTCCCTTTTCAAATCCAGTATAGTATTATTATCGTAATTGCGGAAAAATCCGAAGAATCATCATGCCACAAGTCAAACCAGAAGTAGAATCATTTGCTCGAATAAAGGTTGTTGGAGTTGGAGGATCAGGGAAAAATGCGGTCAATCATATGGTCAATTCACGAGTAAAGGGCGTTGAATTTATTGCTGTTAATACTGATGCCCAGGATTTACATAACTCTCTCGCTAAACGAAAAATTCATATTGGTAAAAACGTCACCCGCGGTCTTGGTGCTGGTATGAATCCAGAGCTTGGCAAACGCGCCGCTGACGAAACGAAAGAAGAAATTCAGGATGTATTGAAGGGTTCCGATATGATCTTCTTAGCAGGAGGTATGGGCGGCGGCACCGCTACTGGTGCAACGCCGATTGTGGCAAAAATTGCCAAGGAAATGGGCGCACTGACTGTTGCTGTTGTGACCAAGCCATTCTTTTTTGAGGGTCAGCAGCGAATGCGTTTCGCCGAACAAGGTATTGAAGAACTAAAGAAAACTGTTGACGCTATTATTGTTATTCCAAACGACAGAATTTTAAATACCATTGCCAAAGATACAACAGCTAAGCAAGCCTTCATGATGTGCGATGAAATTTTGAAGCAAGCTGTTGAAGGTATTTCTGACCTCATTACTACTCCTGGTGTTATTAACGTCGACTTTGCCGACATCCGAGCTATCCTTGATAGCGCCGGTTCAGCTCTCATGGGTATTGGTGTCGCAAGCGGCGAGAAACGAGCTGAAGATGCTGCCAAGAACGCCATCAATTCTCCCCTGCTTGATATTTCAATTCATGGCGCTAAAGGAGTACTCTTCTCCATTGCCGGCGGTGATGACCTAACCATGTTTGAAATTCAGGATGCTGCTAAACTTATTACAGAGTCCGTAGATCCTAATGCCAAAATTATTTTTGGAACTGTTCGTGATGAAAAACTTAAGAAAGGAGATATTAAAGTGACTGTTATTGCCTCAGGTTTTCCGGAAGCTGGACGAAAAAGTGTTTTTCATGAACCAGCTTTCACTGCCGAGCGGCGTGACACTCCTCCACCAGCTCCTGCTCCCGTTGAAAGACAGGAACGTGCTCCTGCACCTGAACGAGGACGAATTTACAATAGCGTCACACCTAATCCTATTTCTCAGCCTATGAGAGATATGCCTAAAGCTCCGCAACCACCGGCTGAAGAGAAGAAAGAAGATGATAGCGACGATTGGGGCGCCATTCCGGCCTTTCTCCGAAGATCAAAAATTAAGTAAGAAAAAACGGGCGAGCAATCGTCCGTTATGCGTTTACACCTTTTGAAGTAAGAACCTGCTTTTGACACAAGCTTCGACAGCTTGAATCATTGCACGCTCCTGGAGGTGTGTGGTATTGATGATGAAATCATATCTTGCCGGGTCCATAAGCTCCGCCAGTGTCATGCCGTACTGCACTTGATAGCGGACGCTGGCAGCCGCTTCCCGCTCTAACGTTTGGCGAGCCACCACTTCCACTCGAGGTTCCTTGCGCTTTGGATCATCCGCCATCCGTTGAAATCGGACCGCATCATCACACCTCAGGAGGATTTTGAGTGGCGGCTCGCGAAGCTCTCCGCGCTCGAAAGCCTGCTGCAGAATGTATGCCACTCGTCGGCCCTCAATGACGAGCTCAGGGCTTCTCCTGGCTAGTTCCAAAGTTTTTCCATCCAGAATTTGGTCGACGGTCGGGTCGAACTGGGCCTGGATTTCGAGCTCCTGCGGTTCTACACCGCGCTCTATGGCTATTTCTCGGAACCAAGCTCCGACCGATTGAAATGGCCAGCCATACTTTTCGGCCACTTTCTCACCGGCGGTTGTTTTACCGGCACCAGCCAGACCATTGGGGACTCGGATCATGTCGAGCTCCTTGTAAAGGGTTTCGGAAGTCTTTAAATAAATTACTATGACGAGCTCAAATAGTCAATCAGTCAATTATTGGTAATATAAGCAAATTATTATATAATAGACAAACTATGACGTATGACTTAGCCATCATTGGAGCAGGACCAGCCGGCACAGCCGCCGGTGTATATGCTGCGCGCAAGCGTTTGAAAACGTTACTTATCACCAAAGATTTTGAAAATCAAAGTGCTGTTTCTGGGAACATTCAAAACTGGATCGGTACTATTTCTATTTCCGGACCGGAGCTCGCAAAAAGTTTTAAAGCTCACCTTGATGCATATAAGGATGATGTTTTAGATCTTAAAGAAGGTTATTGGGTTACATCAATCAAAAAAGAGGGCGACGAGTTTGTGATTGAGACAGAAAAAAGTGGAGCGAAAGAAGAATTTCGAGCGAAAACTATTTTACTAACTGTTGGTAGTGTCCGAAGGAAACTCGAAGTGCCAGGCGCCGCTGAATTTGATAATAAAGGTCTGACTTATTGCGCCACCTGCGATGGTCCTCTTTTTGCTGATCAAGATGTCGCTGTTATCGGCGGCGGTAATGCTGCATTTGAAACCGCCCTTCAGCTTTTAGCCTATTGTAAAAGTGTCACGCTTCTGACTCGAGGCGAAACGTTTCGAGCTGATCCGATTACTGTTGAGAAAACCCATCAGAATCCAAAATTCAAAGCCATTACTAATGCTGAAATAAAAGAAGTGAAAGGCCAAAAATTTGTGAATGGCTTGGTTTATACAGATAAAAAATCTAGTGAAATGGTCACCTTGCCTGTTACAGGAATTTTCGTCGAAATCGGCCTCATTCCAAATACCGACTTTACCAAAGGCATGGTTGAATTGAATTCTCATGGCCATATCAAAGTCGATCCTCGCACCCAAAGGACCTCAGTAGACGGTATTTGGGCGGCTGGAGATGCCTCTGATGGCTTATACCACCAAAATAACATCGCGGCCGGCGATGCTGTTAAGGCTCTTGAAGATATCTATATGTATCTTCAACTTAAAAAATAATTAAGCATTATCCGGCGGCTCGTGATCAGGAGGCGCACTGCCAATTAAATTATCCTCAGGCACATCAAGCTCAGGCATTTGGTCACTTGCCAATCCTTCACCATCTTTATTTTCGTCTGGGATACTAGTTGCCGCGCCATCAGTCTGGTCATCAGCATTCATATCATTTGTATTATCTTGATCCATGTAGGTAACGGACGGAAGCCGAAGCAAGTCCTTACTGAGTGTTTAACGTTCTCAGAGCATTACTAAGCTCTTTGCTATTAATTGATTGCTTGTCAGCGGTGACAGTTTTAGTGAATGGATCAAGAGCATCAGTATACCCTGAACCAGTAATGTTAATCACCAAAAATGTATTGCTTGAAAGTGCTATGATATTTGTTTTCCAGCGTCCAGTGCCACTGAAGACTGGCAAATTTGAAGCTGTACCAAAATTCGGCATAGCTTCTGTTTTAGCCTCGGTGCCACTATTTTTCATCCACTTCTTTGTTGAACTATCATAACGATAGGTAACGTTACCAAACTTTGAATCAGTATCTGTCACACTTCCACCAGATACTTTGGTGATGATAATTCTATCTTTTCCGGGTCCAACATTTTGGAAAACAATTTTTTTACCGGAAGCGAGCATTTCCCAAGCTTTTGGATAATACAAAGAAAATCCAAGATCGGCATCCTTATAGTGTGCGCTGTTTGTCTCTAAAGCTATTTCCTCAGGTGTTTGAGCCTGAATGACCATATCTCTCTCAGCAGCGTACCAAATTCCGCCGGCGATGATGAGAGCAAAACCTGCACCAATTAACAAATGTACCGAACTTTTCTTACGTAAATCCATATAATAATTATTAGAGTGTAATGAGCACTCTTATTATAGTATATTGACGCGTTTCTCAAAATGAGTTGTCCACTTTGTTAGGAGATTATTTTAGCTCCTCAGCCAGTCCAATGAGAAGTCCCTCTGGTCCTCGAATGTAACAGAGCCGATACGAATTCTGATATTGAACCACTTCGTCAACGAGCTCTGCGCCGTGCTTTTGAAGACGCGCGAGTGTCTCATCGATGTCGCTTACGGTGAACATGGCACGCAGGTAGCCCAGAGCATTCACTGGAACGTTGCGATGATCAGCAACTACGGCCGGAGTGATAAATCGCGAGAGCTCTAGTCGGCTGTGGCCGTCGGGAGTGATCATCATTGCAACCTCAACCTGCTGGTCACCGAGTCCCGTAACACGACCAGCCCATTCTCCCTCAATCATAGCTCGCCCTTCAAGCTTGAGGCCAAGTTCGGTGAAAAAAGAAACAACTTCATCGAGAGACTCTACCACGATGCCGATATTGTCCATTCTAAGTACTGTAGATTTTTTTGATTTCATATTTTACTCGCTTATTATAACAGTCTATTTTGTGTTGTGACCCTCCGGGAATGGATTTGAAATAATTATTAAATGAATCGTTTCTTCCAAAATGCATACCCAGAAGAGGATTTAAGATATTTTTCAAAAGAATAAGCTTTTTCTTTCTCAGTAAAAGCACAGTACCATTTAATGGTAAAAGGAGCTTTAGTTGATGAAAATGCTGAGTTTCCAATATTATGTTGATAGAGTCTTCTTTTCAGATCATTTGTAACACCAATATAAAAGCTATTATCTTTTTGACTCTGTAGTATATAAACGTAATACATATCCCACTACGCTAAAGCTCCGCGGGATCACCACTTCGCTTAGCAGTAGCATATCTTACCTATGATAAAGAAATCTTAAATTTAGTGCGTGCACCGCGAAGCTCGAGTCTTCGAGAGCGAAGTGGTGACCCTACCGGGAATCGAACCCGGATTTTAGGCTTGAAAAGCCCACGTCCTAACCGTTAGACGATAGGGCCATAAATTTGGCTCTACAAATATACCATCTTTTGTGAAAAAGACAAAAAATGGTAGGCTAAGACCCAAAGGAGGAGTGGCTGAGTGGTTGAAGGCACCGCATTCGAAACGCGGCATGGGGTAAAACTCATCGTGGGTTCAAATCCCACCTCCTCCGCTATGTCGAGTATAGAAAATAACTACTGCCCTCACTGCGATCCATATCGGGTGCCTCGATCACATCGCAGCGATAAGATTGATGTATTCTTTGAATCAATAACTTCCTGGCTTCCCCGACCGCCGGTATACCTCGAAAAAGCTGTGGCTGTTTCTCTTTTTAAGGTATTACTCGGCCTCAGTATCTTGCAGGAAAAAGAAATCAGCCTTTTTAAGGAAAATATATCCAATCGAACATTACTTGTAGCTACAGAAGCAGAGAAAAAAGGAGCTCTTGTTCGGATCATCACATTTTTCACCAGACCAACAAATTTTTTTACTATTAGGTACAAAGATACCAAGCAGATTTTTGAAGCACTACCTTGTGCTGATATTTCTAGCCCATCTCGAATAGATATTGATGATAAAGCAATATTCAAAAAATTATTGGAAACATATAATTTTCCCTATCCCAAAGGCCAGATGTGCCAAACATATACCGAAGCAGAGAAAGCGGCAAATATTATCGGCTTTCCTGTTGTCGTTAAACCAAGTTCTGGTTCATTAAGTAAACATGTTAGTTGCAATATCATTAATAAAGAAGAACTGACGAAGGCAGTTGATATTGTCCAGATGATTTCTGGCAATTTTATTGTTGAATCACATATACCCGGAGAAGTGTATCGAATTATTGTTATTGACGGACATCTTGTTGCCTGCGCAAAACGCGAAACTGCTCATGTCATCGGCGATGGCATGCATACAATTTCAGAACTCATCAATTCTAAAAATGCTGATTCGAGGCGCAGAGACATAGATGATAAAAATGTTACTCTACATAAAATTCCTGTTACAGAAAAGACTTTAGAAATTCTTAAGGCGAAGTCTTACGATCTTCAGACTGTTTTAGAGAAAGGTGTAAAAATCTATGTTCACGATAAAGTTGTTTTAGCTGCCGGTGCTGATATTCACGATGTAACCGATGAAGTCCATCCGGATATCAAAAAAATGTTTGAGAATGTTGCCGAGCGCTGTGGTTTTTGGCTCATTGGTTTCGATTTTATTTGTACAAATATTTCCGAATCTTACACAATACAGCCCTGCGGCATCCTTGAGGCAAATAGTCTGCCTTTTATTGATATGCATCATTTTCCAACCACCGGAAAAGCCAGAAATGTAGCCGGGATCTTAGTCGATCACTATATTCATAATCATCTTGTAAAAGTAGGACAGGGTTGAAAAAACGAGGATATTTGTTAAAGTGCTTTTACAGGGCGGTTAGCTGTTTTGGCTGATAACGCTAAGTTATAAGGGCGGTTAGCTCAGTTGGTAGAGCGCAACATTGACGTTGTTGATGCCGGGGGTTCGAATCCCTCACCGCCCACCTCTTTTCTTCTATTATATATATTATAGTATGCGCTTGCCTAAAATTTTTTTTTAGATAAGCTGAGACCAGGCTCTTTGACAGGACCAAACAAACAACCCTTTTACAGGAGGTGCTCTATGAGCAAGGACAGATTTTTTGGACGGATGAATCGTCTCGGATTGGCGCTGACCTACGATGATGTCCGGTTGATACCCGACCAGTCGGAGATCATGCCCAAAGATACGATTCTCGAATCAAGGTTTGCGCGGCGAACGCCGCTTCGGATTCCGATCGTGAGTGCAGCCATGGATACGATTACCGAACGCAAAATGGGTATCGCCATGGCTATGTTTGGAGGGATCGGTGTCATTCATCGTAATCTCGAGCCCAAACAACAGGCATCAGAAGTCGCCCGCGTCAAGCATCATCTCAATGCCAAGATTGCCAAACCAATTACGGTTTTCGGTGATCAGACTATTGGGGAGATCAAGAAGCGGCGGCAGGACAAGGGTTACTCCTTCCAGAGTTTCCCGGTGCTTGATCGGGAGGAGAAAGTAATCGGGCTCTTGACCCGGAATGACTTCAGCCGCTGCCACAATGACCTCGCATTGGCTCGTGATGTTATGACGCCACTGCAGAAGCTCGAAACTGCCACGGCTGAGACAAATCTCGATCAGGCATATGAACGACTAATTCACATGCGGCATAATGCTCTGCCACTCATCGACAAGGATGGTAGATTGGCGGGAATGTTCATCTTCACCGATGTGAAACGCATCAAACTTGATGAGGCGAGCGGATACAACCTCGACATGAATTCGCATTTGCGTGTCGCGGCAGCAATTGGTACCGGAGAAAAGGAACTTGCTCGAGCAGCGCTCCTGGTTCAGGCTTCAGTCGATGCACTTGTCATCGACACCGCTCACGGCGATTCAAAGTTTGTGTACGAAACGCTGGCGGAAGTAAAGAAGAACTGGCCATATGTGGATGTCGTTGTCGGCAATGTGTCCACAGGTGCAGCGGCTGAGCGGTTGGCTAAAGCCGGCGCTGATGGTATCAAGGTCGGCCAAGGACCGGGCTCAATTTGTACAAGCCGGATCATGGCAGGCATCGGTATTCCTCAGATCACAGCTGTCTACAACTGTGCTGCAGCCATCAAGAAGTTGGGATTAGACATTCCCATTTGTGCTGATGGCGGCATCAAACATCCCGGGGACATCCCCATTGCCATTGGAGCAGGTGCCCACTCAGTCATGCTGGGAAATATCCTGGCTGCTACACACGAGACACCCGGTGAAATTCTAATCATCGGTAAACACCGTTGGAAAATCTACCGGGGGATGGGCTCACTTGAAGTTTTGCTTGAGAGCGAAGCATCAAGAGACCGCTATCAACAAGACCTAACAAGCATTGAAAAAATCGTACCCGAAGGCAAGAAAAGC
>JAIFWI010000039.1 GCA_019661945.1 Candidatus Parcubacteria bacterium
TAAAAGAAAAACTCAGTGTGGTTGATGTTCTCGGTTCGTACATTACGCTTGAAAAGGCTGGAGCAAATTTTAAAGCTCGCTGTCCTTTTCATAACGAGAAAACCCCCTCATTTTTTGTTTCTCCTGCACGCAATAGTTATTACTGTTTTGGTTGTGCTGCTAAAGGCGACATCTTTACCTTTGTTCAAGAGTTCGAAGGTTTAGATTTTGTTGGGGCGCTGCGCATCTTAGCGCGTCAGGCCGGAGTGCCGCTTGAGCGTGAGAATAAAAGTGTCAGAACCGAAAGAGAAAAAATGTATTTAGTGATGGAGCATGCCACAATCTTTTTTCAAAAAGAACTAAGTGGTAATGCTGAAGCTAAGGCATATCTTTTGAAACGAGGTTTGAAACCGGAGACGATTCGTGAATGGCGATTGGGCTACGCACCACTTGAATGGAAGGCTTTGTTTACCTACCTCAAGTCAAAAGGCTTTAAACCTGAAGATGTTGAGAAGGTGGGCCTGGCCAAGGCCTCTGATAAGGTGAAGGGTGATTATTATGATCGGTTCCGCGGCCGGATCATGTTTCCGATTGCTGATTCATCAGGCCGGATTGTAGCATTTTCCGGACGGCAGTTTGAAAAAGATGGCACTGAGGCAAAGTACATTAATAGTCCGGAAACAGCGCTCTTTGAAAAATCCAAAATATTGTACGGGTATGACAAAGCTAAACTTGAAATTCGAAAACACGAGTTTTCACTTTTGGTGGAAGGTCAAATGGATTTGTTAATGTCTCATCAGGAAGATTTCAAGAATACGGTAGCTTCTTCCGGAACTGCCTTAACCGAAGATCAACTTCGAATCATTAAAAGATTGTCGTCGAAACTTATCATTGCCTATGATGGCGATGATGCAGGGGGAGCGGCCGCACGACGAGGATGGGAACTGGCACTTGGTCTTGGCTTTGACGTTAAAATTGCTGAAATGCCAAAGGGTAAAGATCCAGCTGATATTATTCTCGAAGATAAAAAAATCTTCGCTTCGGCCGTAGCTAATGCCAAACACGTTATTGATGTCGAACTTAATAGGATTTTAACCAGTCCTGGGGACAATCGTGATCATGTCCTGCGAGTTGAGCGGGAATTGTTGCCGTATGTTGCCCGAGTCCAAAGCGAAATTGAACGGTCACATTTTATTTCCACCATTTCCCACAAGGCAAATATTAAAGAAGATATCCTCTGGCGTGAGGTAAGAAAGCGAGAACCATCAAGTCTAACAAGGCAAGCTCCTACTGGCGTTTATAAAGAGACTGAACCCCGTAAAGGCACCATTGGCCGCATGCTCTTTGGCCTTATATACTGGCAAGAAAAGCAAAGCTCACCCGTCTTAGATGCTCTGGACATACGCTCATCTTTAGGTACTATTATGGGTAATGAGCGTTTAGCTCTGCTTGAAGCAGAATTACAGTCGCATAAGGATGAGCTCGTCTTTCAGGCTGAAGTGTCATACGAAAAAACCCAGCACCTTAAACGTCACGTCGAAGAACTGATCAAGAACCTTAAGGAAGAGTATCTTCGGGAATCGTTTGCCGAGACCATCCGGGCATTAGCCATAGCAGAACGTAGTAAGGATTCCGTTCAGGTAGCCGAACTTTTACAGAAATGCCAGACAATTTCACAGGAGCTCAGGAAACTCTCTGAGAAAAAAGCAGAGTTTTAATATTTTAATATTGTTACAAATAATTTAAAAGAATGAAAAAGCTTAAGAAGGAAAAAAAGAATATAAAAAAGGCTGTGGTTAAAAAAACCAAATCAAAGCCTGTGCCAAAAGCTTCTTCGAAGAGTGTTCGACCTGCAGCAAAATCCGCCCCGGTCTCAAAGCTCAATAAAAAGCAGGATATGGAAGCTCGGGCTGACCGATTGGTCGCTAAAGGTAAGGAGCGCGGCTTTATTACCTATGATGAAATTCTCAAAGAATTTCCCACAATTGAAGAAGATATTATCTTCCTTGAAGAATTATATGAAAAATTCTCAGGCGCCGGTATTGATGTTTTGGAAGGCGGAGGACTTTTGGATGCATCTTTAGAAGATTTAACACCCAAGAAAGGCTACAGCTTAAGCGCTGATCCTTCATACGACTCAATTCAAATATACCTCAGAGAAATTGGTCGCTACCCGCTTTTGACTGCTGCTCAAGAAAAAGATTTGGCTCAACGAATTGAAAAGGGTGAAGTTGAAGCCAAAAATCTTTTGATGCGGGCAAACCTGCGACTTGTTGTTTCAATTGCCAAGAAATATGTCGGCCGCAGTCCTGACCTAACACTTCTTGATTTAATCCAAGAAGGAAATCTTGGCTTGTATAAAGCTGTTGATAAATTCGATTGGACCAAGGGGTATAAATTCTCAACCTATGCTACTTGGTGGATTCGCCAAGCTATTACTCGCGCCCTTGCAGATCAATCACGAACGATTCGTGTACCAGTGCACATGGTTGAAACAATTGCTAAATATAAGCAGGTTGTCCGACGATTAGCTCAAGATTTGGGCCGAGATCCATTGCCTGAAGAAATTGCTACTGAAATGGGCATGGATGTTGATAAGATTTATAATATTGAAAAGATTGATCAGAGTACGGTTTCACTCCAGAGCCCGGTCGGTGATGAGGGAGGAGACAAAGAGTCAGAATTACAGGACTTTATTGCCGATGAAAAGATTCTCTCACCTGATCAAGAATCATCTCGACGAATTATCGGCGATCAGGTCAAAGAAATTTTGGATGATCTTCCGGAAAAAGAACGGAAAATTCTCGAACTCCGCCACGGCTTACTTGATGGTGTTCAGCACACTCTCGAAGAAGTCGGAAAAAAATTCGGCGTCACCCGCGAACGTATCCGCCAGATTGAAGCTAAGGCGCATGAAAAAATCCGGCAACACGAGA
>JAIFWI010000020.1 GCA_019661945.1 Candidatus Parcubacteria bacterium
CCAAAGCCGAGCTTGGTTAAATCTTCTTGAACCTCAGCTTGCAACGGACGCTCGCCTTTGTATGACACTTGAGAAATAGTGCCGCCGCGGAAATCAATGCCGAAATTAAAACCATAGTAAAACATAGCAGCAATAGATATCGCCATAAGAATGATTGAGAGAGCAAAAAATATTTTTCTGTATTGTACGACAAACATATATTATTTTATTCCACTGCCAAATAAAAACTTTGGAACTCGACCAGCCTTACCCGAAACCAGAGCAAACAGAAATGTTCGAGAGACAGTGATGGCTGTAAACATACTGACCAATACTCCAAGACCGAAGGTCAATGCAAATCCCTTAACAGCCGATGTGCCGAGCCAAAACAAAATGATGGCTGTAATCATACTTGAAATATTTGAATCACGGATTGAAAGCCAGGCTCGGTGAAAACCTTCATGCATAGCATCGTGAAGTGATTTGCCGCGTTTTAATTCTTCTTTCATTCGTTCAAAAATAAGAATGTTTGCATCAACGGCCATACCAATCGAAAGAATGAATCCGGCAATACCAGCTGCAGTTAAGGTTACCGGAATAATTTTAAAAAGAGCCAGTGACAGAATCGTATACATAACCAAAGCCAGAACTGCAACAAAACCTGGCAGACGGTACCAGAGAATCATAAAGATTGCCAAAATAATGAGTCCCCACATTCCGGCTTTTATTCCGGCGGCAACAGCTGAGGCACCGAGTGAGGGTCCGATAGTCTGTGTACCAATGAGTTCAATCGGCACAGGTAATGCTCCATAATTAAGATCTTTGACGAGTTGACGAGCTTCGGGAGCACTAAAGGCTCCTGATATCACGGCTTTACCACCAATAATTTCCTCATTTATTTGAGGGAGAGACTTGGGTTGTTTATCCAAAAAGATACCCAGAATTTTGCCGGTATTCTCCCGAGTAATTTTTCCAAATAATTCTGATCCCTCACTATTAAATTGAAGAGAAACGATCGGCTCACCACCAACTTGATTATTGAACACAAGTTCAGCATTTGATAGGAGACGACCCGTTAGCCCTGTTGGAACTGAAAGATCATAAATACTTTGTGGTGTCGTACTTGCATTAATATCTATTCCAGTTTGGACAATTCTAAATTCAAGAAGTGGTGTTTGACCAATCAATGCAATAGCCTCATTAATATCAGTCACACCTGGTAAATCGACAATCAATTTATTGTCACTACTAAAAGTACCGGCACCTTCAATTTGAACTATTGGCTCAGAAACACCGTACAAATTTACGCGACGCTCGATTACATCCTTTAAGACATCAAGAGAGTTTGTTATTTCACCTTCCGTGACCTGCGAAACATCAGCCCGGTAAATAAGCTCGGTTCCACCTGCGAGGTCAAGACCTAATTTAAAAGCCCGAGAAGGAATAGTAAGACCCTTATTTAAAAGTGCCTTCGGCGGCTGGACATAAACAAACCAGCCAACAATAAGTATAAGAATTATGAGGACAATCGACCAAATGCGGTATTTATTCATACATGTAAAGCTTCAGGCTATCCTAACGTGGAATTTCTAAAATTGCAATATTGCTCTGCCCAATCATTGACAATTCATTAACAATGTTTTATATTTATCACGGCACTGTTTTGGAGGAATTTTATGCCTGGTGGTAGAGCCAAACGCGTACCCGAGCAATCTAATCTGACCGTTGAAGAGTATCTCAAACTTTTAGCTGCGATGAAGGGAGACTCCGTTGAACTCTCGATAGTAGTTTCGCGTCAGATGCTCATAGATCTCATCGACTGCACCCAGCTCATGCCTGAAAGACTGGCGAGAATGGCTGGTGGCGCAATAGTAGATTTAATTGAGGTCCACTCGGAGGGACCAGACATGAACCTCAGAGTTTTTAAGGGAGATACATTCCTGAGGCACTTCAAAATGCCTCGAGGATCAATGCACAAACCATTTAAGGCACCACTTAAGAGGCCGCCGACTTAGGCGGTTTTTTCCTGCTCTGATTCTTCCCCATCCTCTTCCGCCAATTCATCTAAGATAGTTTTTTCAATTTCATCGCCGCGCTCAACTTCAAAACGAGTAGCTTCTTCGACAACAGCATCAAGCTCTTTATTTGCTTCATCAATATCTTTTTGAATTGCCTGCATTTTCTCTGCGGATGTTTCAGTCTCAAAATTCTGAAGTGCTTTTTCAATATCTCCGGCCATAGCTTGAAGTTTTGTTTGTATTTCCTGTTGTTCGATTGTTGTATCGGTGTCGGTCATATCTTATGTAGTTAATCCTGCCTTACGACTATATGCATCGCTCATATCCTTCCAACCTTTCCGACGCTCATCAAGTCTGTTAATGCTCGTCATAATCTTATTGTATTCAGTAACGCTCGACTCATACTTTTCTTGAGCTCGAGCCATTGCTGTAACGATTATTTGTCGAGGAGTGTCAAAAGCATCTTTCAAGAGTGGCATTCTTTGAATTTGCCCATCCATCGCTGCCAGTTCCTGCCTTTTTTGATCTAAAATTTCTCTAAATTTGTTGCGAGAACTATTTAGAAAATCTTTTCTTTGCTTCAAACTCTCGCAGCGTGTATTAAATGGTTCAAGTTTTGGATTTACTCTCCTAAACAATTCTTCGGCATATGTTTGCTTTGTTTTTTCAAATCCGACGGCTCGCTCGGAAGCAATCTCAAATCCCGATTGTGCCGACTGACGTTTTTCTCCAATTTCTTTTTTCTGAGTTTCAAGATTCTGAAGTTTCAAATCGTAATCAAGCTTTTGGGCCGGACTTAATGCCATTGTTCGTTCAAATTCTTTCTGCTGTGCTTTTAGAGTTGCAACAGCAGCATCAATGGCATTTATCTGATAGGTATACTTATCAACGGTGCGCTGGCGTTCTAAAACTGATCCTTTAGCCCTCAGTGTACCAGTCTGTTCTCGATTGACTAAAAAACCGTTAAACAACATACCAATTTTTCTACCAGGCGATGTCATAATTTGCTTGACTCCGTCGAGAGTTGTTAACGCTTTATGAGCTACAGCTGTACCTAAAGCTTCAGAAACCATAACTGGCGGCACAATCAGTTTATCCCATAAAAAATTTTTCGTTCCATCGGCTAGCTTTTGGAATGTCGTTCTATTATCCGGAGCCATAATAGAAGCAATTTCTGCAATTATTGCTGGATCAAGACGCTCCGGAAGAGGTACTTCTCTCTCAACTGGGGCTGCGCGGACATCAGCTTCAGCATTTTCCATAGTTGCTGTTCCAGTTTGAGGAAGTCGCAACGATTTAGCTTCAACAAGCCATTCAGATTGAACAGTTTCAGAACTATGCGGAATATTTTCAGGTAATGGAGGCGGACCTTGAGGAATTAGCTCCGGAGCTGGTGCTTGCTTACGCTTTGCAAAAGCATCTAAAAGATCTTTTGGAAGAAATTCTTCCTGGATAGGTTCTACAACAGGAATTGATATCGCTTCTGGACTTGGTGGAACTGCCGGCATTGGTTCCGGTGTGGGTGAAGAAACTTCTGGTGAAACTAGCGGCTGTTGTTCCATTGCATCAAGAACAGCTTCTTGTGCATCAAAGATATCTTGGCGTGCTTTCTCAATATCTTCTGGAGACATGCTTAGAGGACTATGTGCTTCAGGCGCCGGCTCAGGAGTAAGTGGGGCCATCTCATATGGTTCTGGTGTAACGGGAATATCTTCCTGTGACTGAGGTGCAGGGGGAATTTCCGGAGCAGGTGGTGGTACTGGCGGTGCTTCTTGAACTGATGCTTCTTCAACAACCACATTTTGACTATCCAAGCCTTGGGCTAAATCTTTCATGCCCAAAATGCCACGGACATCAGTTTCAAAGCCACTATACGCATGATGCATGCCATTTATAAAAATATTGCCTTGATCATCAATCTGAGCGGCATATTTCGGTCCGGATTCTTTTTCTAGAATAAAACCTTTGAATGTAGCTACTTGATGCTCTACCTGTGTAACTTCATCGCGAGCTTGTTGTGTTGTCTCCTCTAAAAATCGGTCTAATTGTGTCGCATCTATCGTCGGCAGTCTTTCTGGAACAATGGCCTGTTGTTCTAGGGAATTTGACTCTGATGTATCTGGAGCAGCATTCATATATTATGAGTGGAGACCACGTTTAAGTGTTTCGATTTTTATAGTATCGATTGCTCTGTTTACTTTTTGTATCTCAAGAATATATTGCTTGCGCAATTCCCCTACCTTTTGATGAAATCTTTCTTGAGCTTCTTTAATTTTCTGAAGTTTTTCTTCAGGTGTCATCCTTCTATTATATTATATTCCGCTTCGAGAGAGAAGTTTTTTAATTGTCTTTAGAGCAATCCTGATATCAAGCATAAAAGATCTGTTTTTCAAGTAATAAAGATCATATGACAATTTTTCTTTGGTTTGTTCAATAGCTACTCCATGATGAGGGTGATTTTCCTGGTAGAGCTGGGCCCAGCCCGAAAGTCCGGGTTTAATAAGATGCCGAATTCCATAATATGGAATTTCTTTTTCATAGTGGCTAACACCTGATGGTAATTCTGGACGCGGACCGATAAGTGACGTATCACCTTTTACAACACTCCAAAGCTGTGGTAATTCATCTAATCGGCTTTTACGTAAAAAAGGACCAATGCGCGTTAGTTTATTTTCCATACCTTTATTGAGATCCATTTCATTGCGCTGCATGGAGCGGAATTTGTATGTTTTTATCAGTGCTCCATTTTTTCCAACTCGTTCTTGGACAATAAATATCGGCCCGCTATCATCAAGTTTTATTGCCAGAATAATGAAGGGATAGACAATAAGTGATACAACTCCGGCAATACATCCCAAAATCACATCCATGACGCGCTTTAATATATCGTAGGTAATTTTCGGTGTTAGAGAAATGTTCTCAAGGAACCAGCTATAACGAATGAGTGACAAGGGAATTCGATCGAAGACGTCTTCATAAATTTTATGCATATCAATAAAAACAATGCCGGAGAATATGAGGTTATACAATGAAGGCAATATTGGTTCAATTCTCTCATTTTTAAAATCGACAACGATAATGGAAACATCTTCACCATAAATACGCTTGACAATTTCCTCTTGAAAATCAACCTTGCCAACCGAATCAATACCAACTGAAGAAATAAAGTTCAGATTGTAATGTTGATTTGCATTAACCTCATCACGCAATTCTTTCATTTCTTCCCCACTACCAATAAGAATGGCATTTTGTTTTCGCTTTGGCCCAACAAAGGTGTAACCGTAAATTCGCCATACCAATATGCAAATAAAGGAAACTGACAAATAAATGAATAGAACCGTTTTGGGAGTAATGCCAAAATACGGAATAAAGTAGAAAAAAAGAACGGCAATAACACTATTAATAATCTGGGCCCTAAAGATCGTATTTGGCAAACGGCTCCGAAGAATAATTGAACGCTTCTCATAAAGCCCAGCGATATAAAAAACCAAAAACCAAGCTAGGATCAGAATTGAAAAAGGTAGAAGGTGAGTATTCAATAGTTTTTCAGTTGGTAGGCTAAGGTAACGCAAAAAAAGCGCTAGCCATAGGGAAATAAAGAAAATGACAATGTCACCGATAAAAAGCAGAAACGGATCGCGTTTGTTCAATGCGCTCATATATAAAGTGGCTATACTATAGCAAAAATAGCCAAAAATGCCATAATGTCACACATGAGTAAGCAAAAGCTCGTTCTGGTCATTACTAAAGGAAATTGGGGTGGCGCCCAAAAATATGTCTATGAAATGGCTACAAATATTGACGCCAGCCGATTCGAAGTTTCAGTAGTTCATGGCTGGGGTGATATTTTACCCAAGAAACTCAATGAATCACAGGTGAGAACTACCAGAGTACCGGGCTTAGGCAGAGATGTGAATATACTCAAAGATATATCTGTATTTTTTTCTCTTTTCAAATTCTTTAGAAAAGAACGCCCTGATATTGTCCATCTCAATAGTTCAAAGATCGGCGGTATTGGCGCTTTAGCAGCTCGGCTAGCGGGAGTCCGGAAAATCTTTTTTACCGTCCATGGCTTTGCCTTCAATGAAGACCGTCCATGGTGGCAAAGAAAAATAATCGGCTTTTTAAGCTGGTTCTCAATTATCCTAACCACACATGTTATTTGTATTTCAAAACAGGAGTATGAACGAGCAGCACAATGGCCATTTCTACAATCCAAACTACACCTTATCTATAATGGTATAGTTACGCCACATTTTTTACCAAAAGAAGAAGCTCGGACTACATTGAGTAGTATTTTGAATACATCTGGATTCTTTAAGGATACCTTTGTTGTTGGCACTATTGGAGAATTAACAAAAAACAAAGGATATGTATATGCTCTCGAAGCAATAAAAAACATACCCCATGTCAAATATCTAATCATAGGTGGTGGAGATCAAAAGAATGAACTGAAAAAATATATCGCGGATCATAATCTTAGTGACAAGGTGATATTGGCAGGCTTCCTCAAAGACGCCTCAAGCTTCCTTAGGGCATTTGATCTGTTTTTACTTCCTTCACTCAAGGAAGGTATGCCGTATGTTATTCTTGAAGCCGGACTAGCTGAGATTCCAGTTGTAACAACATCGGTTGGCGGCATTACTGAGATGATTGATGATACAGGCTATGTCATTGCGCCACGTGATTCTCAAGCCATACAGAGTGCAATTTTGAAAGTAATGACTGATCATACTATGGCCACAACCAAGAGCACCGAGCTTCGTGAACGTATAGAAAGGTTGTTCACTGTGGATAACATGCTGAAACAAACTATGAAGCTCTACGATAATACAGTATAATTTTCATATGGTTGAAAATAACCTCTTTCCTCACCCACCTGAACCCGGACTTATATCCGCAGTGAAAAAGGTTCCGCTTATTAAAACAACACGGCAAGCACAATTAGTTTTATATGGTGTTTCTGCACTCTTTTTTTTAGCCTCAGTAGTAATTTTCATGGCCAGCACCGGAAATGTCCCCGGCACAACGTATGAGTTTCCAGATTCCCTTAAGCATCTCCAACAATAATTATGAAAAAAAATACATACTCAGGATTTACATTAATTGAAATAATTGTAGCACTAGCAATTATCCTTCTCCTTACTTCTATTGTATTCGGTTCATTTAATACCGCTCGAGTACGAGCGGCAGACGCACGGACCTTAAGCGATCAAGAACAACTAAAATTCGCCTTTGAAGTTTATTACCAAGAACATGGAGAATATCCAAACTGTGATCCAAACGATCCTAATGCGACCGATGGCGTCTGTTGCGTTGGAACTGAAAGTTGTATTTTCAATAACACAAACAAAGTCAGCCTTCTGCCAGGACAATTAAGAGTGATCTTCAATCGGGCTAATCAGTTTACCTATTCAATAGATACAAATAATGACAATATTAAAGAGCAATATCGGGGATATACCTATCAGTGTTACAAAGATGTAAATGGTGTCATTATTCATGCCACAACATCTCATTGTCCAACTGATTTTAATGCTAGCTTCTACCATCCATTAAGTAAGGGGTACTTTGCGGTTAATCTTCAGGTAGGTGGAGTACCCGTCCAAATTAATATAGATCGACCCAATGATTACCCTTGGCCAGGATCAAAACCACCCCGACCTGTTGGCGGTCCTCAAAACAGACCTGATGATGGAGGCCCTGGTGGAACAGCGCCAACACCTCCCCCAGCATCACCCTCAGCTAGTCCGTCAGCTTCACCATCGGCATCACCCTCAGCTAGTCCGTCAGCTTCACCATCGGCGTCACCTTCAGCTAGTCCTTCGCCTTCACCATCAGCATCGCCTTCAGCTAGTCCTTCGCCTTCACCATAATTTCTAGGAGTATTACATTCCGACAAATTCATTCTTAATGATATCGCGATGTGCCGCCCTACGGTAACGGCGCATACTCATAAGAATTCCAAGACCCATAAATTCAGTTACTAGGTGTGATCCACCATAGCTCATAAATGGAATAGTCACTCCTGTAACGGGTAAAAGACCAATATTCATACCGACATTAATAGCAAAGTGCGTCATAAATATAATCGAAAGACCGGTGCCGTAAAGAATTTCGAAATTTGTCGCTCCATGCATGGCATTATAGAGAATCCGCCAAATAACAATGCCATAGAGGATAAAAAGAATAACCACTCCTATAAAACCCCATTCTTCGGCAAAAGCTGCGAAAATAAAATCCGTCTGATATTCGGGCAAGAAGCTTAACTTTGATTGAGTACCATAACCTATACCCTTGCCGAGAATCTGACCAGAACCAACGGCAATTGTTGATTGATAGGCATTATAGCCAGCCCCGTGGATATCAGCTAAGGGATGAATAAAAGAAATGATACGTTGCTTTTGATAATCTTTAAAAGCATACATCCACAGCCCAGCGAATGAAACAATAGCAATAAGGAGCACTGCGGCTAGATGCTTTTTTGAGATACCCGAGACCAAGACCATACCCAACCAAATAAAAGCAATGATAATAGCTCCACCAAAATCAGGTTGGACAATAATCAAAGCACAGGCTAAAAAAGCATAAAATCCTGAGACAAGAATATGACGAATATTCCTAATTTCAATATGACGTCGAGAGAAATATTTTGCCAGGAGCAATATTAATACAATTTGAATTGGTTCAGACGGTTGAACTGAAAAAATACCCAGTCGAAACCAACTTTGTGCACCCTTAGATACATGGCCAATAGCAAAGAGCATAATAAGTAAGGCACACGATAAAGCAAAAAGGGTGACAATAACTCCAGTCCTTTTTAAGAAACTAAGATCAAATCGACTAAATACAAAAAAAACGATGAGAGCAATCGGAATCCAAATCAGTTGGTTACGAAAATAGACACTTTCACCCGAAAATGAATTCATAGTCACAAGGCCTGCTCCAACGATTGGCAAGGCAGCCAAAAGAAGAACCCAATCGATACGAGCATCCGCTCCACCAATTTTTCTCTTGATGCGGCTGACTAATTCAGAAACCACTTCAATCATTGAGGTATAGGTATTATTTCAATACGTGAAACTTGTTTCGTAAAAGGCTTGGGCCAGGTGAAAAAAATTTGCTGACCTGATTGGGCAGGCACATTATCAATGACTGTCTTTGAAGCTGCAAAAGCATTCCCCTGAGTATCGTAGACCAAAACTGCGACAGTAACCGTATCAATAGTCTTAAAAGTGCCATTTTCGATTTCAGCCGAAATTCTCGGCGCGGTTTCGGCATCAGACAAAAGCTGATTTTTTACGGTAACTTCTGGCATTTGATTCTGGACGCGTTGCCAACTGAACGATTGATCAAATTCAAATAAGGCTCGGACTGGAATCCTATCTCTGGCTGTAATCCGGGCCTCGACTATAGCAAAGTTTTTTCCTGGCGGTATGTAGGCTTTACCTTTGCGGGTAGTTACAACCGTATTATTTGAATCATACAGAGTAAAGACATAAGGTACATTGTATGATTCGGCTGTTAAGTTAGGATTATTAATATATGCCACAGCAGTATAGAGGCCTTCAGTCACGGGAAAAACCTGCTGCCAGCGAACAACCGGTTGAAGCTCGATATTACGGCAAAGTTTGGCGCAAACACCACCACAATCGATTCCCTGTTCATCTTGATTTCGTTTTGTATCAAAACACGTTGGTTTTTCATAATAGACTAGAAATGCAGGTATACCAACACCAATAAGAAATAGTGCGAATAGTATACTAA
The DNA here is from genome assembly GCA_019661945.1 of Candidatus Parcubacteria bacterium. GTDB lineage: Bacteria > Patescibacteriota > Minisyncoccia > Phycocordibacterales > JAKAEA01 > JAIFWI01. The sequence goes on from JAIFWI010000020.1 coordinate 9,765, forward strand.
AATAAATTAATTTCCTTCGTGAAGCCCAGGTCATAGCTATAGTTTAGCAGAATCTGGTATAATAATATATATGCGTAAAGGCTTTTCTCTTATAGAACTCATTGTGGTTCTGGCTATTATAGGCATCTTACTAGCTGTTGTTTTACCTCAAATTAATGTATTTCGAAATAAAGCTAGAAATAGCGGAAAGATAGAATATATTCGTCAGCTGAATACAGGACTATCATTTTATTATAGCAGATTTGGAGGTTACCCACTCCCTCCAGGTGGAGATATAAATGGTGGCAGTAACTGCCCGGGATATGAAACAAACGAACCATGCTTTATTAATGGACACCCTTATAGTAGCACCGGACTTTTTGGAAATACTCAATTTAACAACAATATGAAACCTTATTTTTCGTCCATAAATAGCATAAGTAAAACTCCAGTACTTGGATCAATATCCGGTATAACAAAAAATTATGCTGGAGTTTCATATGGAGTTTTCGGTCCCTGTAATACTATCAATCAAACGTGTCAATCTGCAGAGTTGATTTGGTATCTTGATGGAACAACTCAAAATTGTGCTCCCGGGTATCGATGGAGCTGTGGAACTGATCCAGCTGACACGAGCCGCGCATACGGCGTAACTCAATGTAGAATGGATATTCCAAGACAATCAACAAACGTTGATAAATGCTGAAATAGTATAGCAAAAAATCGAGCACTCTGTACCGGCGGCTAGCTACTTTCCCCTCCATAAGGGTATCATCGCCTCTACGGGGCTTAACTTCTGTGTTCGGAATGAGAACAGGTGTGACCCCCGCGACGAGCCACCAGAACATAACGCTCGATTTCTTTTTCTATTGAATACTGCAATGTGAGTGCGACGTGTGACGAAGTAAGGGAAGAACCGCGTCAGCGGATCCATCGCACTCACATTTTGTCATCGTCGCACTGAAATGTACAGTCATCCTTTCGGATCAATACACCCTGAGGGAGTCGAACCCTCCATCTTTATTGTTGTTCCCTAAGCGCTGACACTCATGCGTTATCCCACTTCAAGTCACAACATTCACTTTCCGAAAGGAGAAGGGGAAGTGCCAGCGCTCAAGGCAATAGAGAGTCCTAGTCACGACCTGCCGAGAATCAGTGACCAAGGGTGCTACCCACATTGCAGTATTCAATTATTTCAAAAAACATCTAAAAAAATGGGTGCGTGGTCCAGTTCCGCCGTTGTGTCGGTTGCAGGACAGTGATCACCAAAAGTGGTCTATCGAGCAAGACGGATCCCGGTCGGCCTAGATACCACGTCACCCAAGGCTTCTGGAATTATACAAATTCCATGTAACAGGATAAAATTTTTGGTAAGTAATTTGATTCCCAAATTCCCTAACAGGATCGATCTATTAGTACACCTCGGCTCAACACCTTACAGTGCGTACACCTAGTGCCTATCACGTCATAATCTCTGACGGATCTCAAACGATTCCTAATCTTGGAGTTGGCTTCCCGCTTAGATGCTTTCAGCGGTTATCCATTCCGAACATAGCTACCCAGCGGTGCCGTTGGCACGACAGCTGGTAGACCAGAGGTTCGTTCAACTCGGTCCTCTCGTACTAG
>JAIFWI010000021.1 GCA_019661945.1 Candidatus Parcubacteria bacterium
GCTCGCGACAACGCTTGTAGATGATCTCAGCCATCTCCCGACCGACTTCACATACCGCTGATGGGTCAGTGTAGAGCTCATCCTTATTTACGTACCATCGCGAATGTCGAGTTGACTTCAGCGCGAAATGCCCTCGAAGGAGCGCTTTCGCCCGCTTCAGCAAATCAAGAACCTTGGTATTCATTTCAGATCTCCTTCTACCGGCCTGGCCGGCTGTATAGTTCCTGCTTAACAATATCCATATCAAAGGAGAAGTCAATAATCAAGAAAAAACGATGTGTTATACTATTTAGATATAAATCTCATGAGTAGAGCGCTGTTTATTACTATTATTGTATGCCTCATAGTAACTGCCGTACCACTGCAGATTACTTCAGCAGAAGAATGTCCGGCAAATACGTACTGTTTCCTTGCCCCACTGACTGATGTAGATTCAGTACCTAATACCAGAGAAGGTTTTACTCAATATCTTTCAACAGCCATCAGAATTATTGTCGGTCTAGCCGGAGTGCTGGCCGTACTTGCTCTTGTTGTTGGCGGATTTATGTATGTCTCAGCTGAATCTTTAGGTAAAAAGACTCAGGCCCGAAGTATTATTCAACGCACACTGTGGGGACTTTTCCTCATTCTTGCTTCAACATTAATTTTACAAACAATTAATCCAGAACTTTTGAGCCTCGGCAGGCTTTATACCAGCATTGAAAATCTCGGCACGCAGGTAGGAACGACACGCGATCCCGTGCCTGTCATCGGCTCCGGAGAAAGGATCGACCCAGGCAGCATTATTGTTATTCCAGGCAGACCTCGAGGAGGAAATCCAAGAACAGGACCTGGCATAAGCACAAGCACCGGCGGGACTGGAGGAACAGGCTCCGGCAGTGGTGGTACAGGAGGGACTGGTGGTTCAGGTGGAGGTGGCGGCACAACATTTCCCCGCCCACGGCCTATTCCTCCGCCAGCTATTCCTCCTGGACCACCGGCAATTCCAGGAATTCCAACCGGACCTATATATCCAGGTGGAGGCACTGGCGGAAGCGGTGGAGGTTCAGGTGGCGGTGGCCCATCAGATGGCGGATTTACTGACACTCGTCCTACTGGACAAACGAGAGTGGTATACGTTTCAAGCGCAGGTCAAAACAGCAATCGCGGTACCGAAGCCTCACCTGTAAAAACTGTCCAGAAAGCTCTGGAACTGGCTGGCAATAACACGAACAGCATTATTTATCTCAAAGCTGGAGAACAATTCGATAATTTTTCTATTCAAAAATCAGGAGCATCACCATCGAGCCGCTTGATGATTACAAGTTATGGTTCAGGTGCTCGTCCAAAAATCGTTTCAGGCGCACAAGAGAATGGTATCGGCATTGCGGCTGGAGAAAAATACATTGCCCTTATTGGTCTTCATGTCCAAGGTAACAATTCACGCGGCAGCGGTATCAATATGGAAGCCCGACCCGGTATTCGATATGTCTTAATGGAAGATATGTACATAGAAGGATATGTTCATGGAATAGATGTTACCAGCGGCCATGGCGCCCGCATTACAGATATAACTATTAGACGATCTGTTATCACTAACAGCATGCCTGTTTCTGGATTAGATAAGCATGCTATCGGCATGTATGCCGAAGGAGTAGATAATTTAGTCATTGAAGAAAATGTTTGGGACAATAATGGCCGAAGGCCTGATGGATCCGGAGCATCGCAATTTAATCAAAATGTTTATATTAATGGCCTCTCGGGTCCCGTTTTCGCTAGAGGAAATATTTTTTCAAATTCAGGTAGTCACGGTATTCAAGCTCGCTCTGGTGGAGTGGTCGAAAATAACTTCTTTTATAAAAACCCGGTTCATATGTCATTTGGTCTTGTAAATGGTGATGGCCCCATTCATAGCGGTGGTGTCAGCGGCCGAGTTTCTGGAAATGTCGGGATATTTTCAAATTTAATTACTGCCGGACCTAATCAAGGCGTGCGCAGTATGGGCATCCAGCTTGGTAATATTATCGGCAACACAACGGTTTCAAATAACATTTTTGCTTATGATAATTACAACACTCGATCTCCGGTATTTTCTCTTGAAGCCTGCAAAGGAGTTTATGCATCAGATGGTGTTGGTATTCATAATCTAACTATTGAAAATAATATTGTCTATGATTGGACGACACCATTTGATATCTCCGGTGATATGAAAGCAGGCACCAGTGGATACAAGAGTATGAGTGGTGTCGTCCTGAGGAATAATACCTTCTCAAATAATCAATCGGGCATGACCACAACACAGGGCACTATTTCTGTTCAGCCTCAAAATATCAATAAAAACTTTGATCAATTTATCCAAAATGCCAAGCAGAATTCTCGAGCAAGCTGGAATACACAATACACCGCTGCTGCGGCTATCGAATATGTCAGAAGCGGTTTCGGCCGTTAGTACCTAATAATGGCTAAGTATAATTGACAAATAGTGATTTTGCTATAGTTTATAGTCGGATCTATACTCTGCCCTTTCACATCTAAAGGAGAAGGCTCATGACTCTTATCTCTGCGATAGTGGATAGAAGCAAAACGGTACACATGATGAGTGATAGCATCACATCATACAGTTCAGGTGCCAAATCTCAGGTTCGCTTTCCTAAGGCAACCATAAAAAAAGATCCACGAACTGGGGAGAGATTTGTGATCGGAGCTAGTGGAGAAGTTTCGATTAATCAATTGTGTCTTGAGACATTTGTACCCCCTGATCTTCCCCCTGCTGAAGCTGATGTCTACAAGTGGTGCATCAATGAGTTTCGGGAAAAGTTGTGGAAAATACTCAAAGATGCAGACAAGTTGAATAAGGATAAGGAGGGTCAGTCGATGATTCCTGGATCTATAATTCTTGGACTTCGTGGCTCCATTTTCTGCCTTGATGGTTATTTGGCTATCATTGCAGTAGATCATCCGTACAATGCAGTTGGAAGCGGGAACGAATGTTGCTGCGGGGCTCTTCATGTTTCCCTCAAAGGAAACCAGACACCTCCACCATCGGCCAATTGCAGAACACACTTGTTGGCAGCTATGCGTGCAGCTACATATCACCGATCAGGCATTGGCCCGCCCTTCCATTACATCAATACGAGGGGTGAGAAAAAGACGTTTGAAAAGTGACAGGTTACCGCATGAGAATGAGCTCTGCGGTTTTTTATATTGAGATAAATGTAAAGCTTGAAAGAAATGTGCTGAATAGTTCTGGTTTTAAACCCTCATTGAAAATGACATATGTCTTGTTCCCTGAAGTAAATTTTGTTCCTGGTGTTTTTATAACAGCATCTTTGGGGAATACTTGAATTGCCCATTTTGAATCATCAATAGAACCATTGATATAACCATTACCTCCTTTTGGACCAAAATAGAACCCAGCAGTTACTCTAGCTGTATTACCTTCAGAAATAGCAACTACTTCCCAATCACTAGGATAGCTTACTTGAAAACCATATTGATTGTTCATATATGTTTTCCATCCTGCGGTTGAGGGTATATTCGTCGCTGTAAATATTTTTGTCGCCAAAACATTTACTACACCAGATGAATTTTCTAGTTCAACTTCGACTTTATATGGGCCTGAGAAACCATTAAATGTATCTTGAGGAATAGACAAGGACCATTTTCCATTTATAACCGAAATAGTTCTTCCGAAAATAGTAGTATAACCAGTAGGTTTTGCTGGAGTAGTGGCGATAATATTTACGCTTAGTGATTTTGTATTTGCTGAAGTCCCAGAAATAGTAGATGGTGACACTGAGTCAATCGTCGCTGAAGGACCACCTTGAGGTGCTTCAGTTTTTTTATCTTTATATATATAAGCTCCACCACCTATAGCAGCTACTACAATTATTATAAAAAGTACTATTAGTGCAGAACCTTTTTGTGAATATTTCATATTACTGTAACTCTACAATAATATTGTTGTTTAGTCATCATGTAAAATGGTGCGCGATGAGAATAAAGGACTCGGTCACGGATAATTTTCTGGTGAAAATTTCCGCGACACATAAAAACAGTCTGCATTTAGGCAGACTATTTTTATGTGTTGTGCGCGATGAGGGACTCGAACCCCCGACCTTTCCGGTGTAAACGGATTGCTCTACCAACTGAGCTAATCGCGCATGCTTTGCGTGTACCACAGCATAAACTAAATAAGATAAAATTTCAATTACTGGGCCAACTGACCTAATTCCCGTTCCGGCAGACAGTATTTGTATTGTTATTATTGTTAGGATTGGAACTCCACCAAGTACGATTAGGGCCTGTATATTTGCTCTGGCAATATTTAGGTTGTTGTCCAAATTCATAATACTGGCCAGGATTACTATCACTTGAGTACTCATCAAAGCCTCCATCATCTAGTGCTTTGGCAAAATTGCCGGAATCTTCAAATCTCACCATAAAACCAAATGTTTGATAATTGTCACCACTATCTGTGTCATAAAAATAGGTGAAATTTGCTTGAGTACCAAGAGGGTCTCGAACTTTTGAAATGTAAGGGCTTAAGGCAGTTTCAAGCGTACACCAGTTATTCCCGTCACTTCCGGAACCACAAGAAGTGGCATTAGTCCAAACATGAAACGGTGGATACTGTTTATTATTATCATAGTATTGCTCGAGAGCATTAACAATTTGATGTTCAGCTTGAACCCGTAATGAATCCCGGGCTTTGACACGAGCACTATTGAGCTGGCCCATAACAATCACTGCAAAAAAACCAATGATTGAGATAACAACCATAAGTTCCATCAGAGTAAAACCGGATCGCTTATTCATTTGTTGTAGCCACATCAATAATCTGTGGTTCTAAATTAGTAAATAACATCTGGCGTGCCATAAAAATAGTAGCAATCAAAAAAGAGATAACGACTATAATCATAACTGAATGATGGTGGTTTTGATTCAGTTGGATAGCAGCGAAGTCTTGTTGGATGTCTGTTTTTTCTTCTTCAAACTCAACAGTCATATGACTTATTATATCTTATATGTGCCCCCGGTAGGAATCGAACCTACATAACCGGCTTAGAAGTCCGGTGTTCTATCCATTGAACTACGAGGGCAATGTGTCGAACTATACCAATCCTACAATGACGGGTCAATCGGCACGGTCGTGCTGCCTACAACATTATTAAACCATGCTTCTTTGCGGTCATAGTAGCCATTAATTTCTTCGAGGAGTCTCTTATTAACTATTTCCGGAGTTTGAGTTTGAATGCTTTCTCGAATAAATAATTCTCCCTGCCCGAGTTTAAAAAAGAAATAACCACAAAAACCTGCTATGCCTAAAGCCAACACGATGAATACAAATAGAAGCCTCTGCCAATCAGCCAGAGAATCACGGTGATATTCGGGTTTCGACTTTTTACTTACGAGTCTTTTAAAAAAGTTTGATACTTGAGGAGATAGGATTTTCATATTATTTGTATCTTAAGACATTAAAGCTATATATCCCCGTCCAGACCGGACCGGATGCTTGACTTGATTCCGGAGTCGGAGCAGAAAGAGCAGGCTGACCATTGAGAAGAGCCGACTGGACGGTAAGTTTATACGGCGCGTTCTCGAGTAATGTTAGAAAACGATAATTAGCTACCCATGATCCTTGAGTTCTCATAGATAATTCAAGAATTTGATATTCCTGCATTGACTCATGAGCGCGCTCTTTCGCTCCTTGAACTTCAATGGCTAATCCTAAATCTCTGGCATGTCTTTCAATCATTTCTATAAAAGCCACGACACCGTCTTTAGCAATAACCCGAGTTGTAACACGCTCAAGTTCAGAACCCTCTTCCTGAGCGAAAGTCTCAAGCTCCTTTAATTTTTCTCCTGCTAATGTACGTTCATTGGCACTGTTTTCGGCATCAGTGGTTTTTTGAACATTATTTCGGATCATCCAAAATAATCCACAGACAGCAGCAATGGCTAAGACCACCATAATCCCAAGAATAGCCACAACTTTTTTTGTATGGGTTTCGGCAATCATGGTTTATTTTTTATGACAAATGAAAAATCGATATTAGCATCTTTGGCCAAGGTCGAAACCGGCAATTCAATAGGAGCAATGCCAGGTTCGCTTTCTAAAGCCTTAGCGAAATTAATAAGGCCCTGACGGCTTTTAGCAATTCCTCTAACTGTAACAGCGAACGAATCACCTTTTGTTTGAGCATAATCAATTGTAGTAATATCAATTTGATCCAATTGATGTTTAGTGATGAGCGGGATAATACTGGTTAATAGTTTTTGAGCCGTATTCGGTTTTATGGCAGCCAGTGTTGATTTGACCTTCGTAAGATGGGCATTCAATTCTATGTATTTCTTTTCGGCTTCATTTGAAGTTCTGATATACATTCCCTCAGCTGCTTTACGTTTATACACTGTCAAAACATATGAAGGTGCGAGCAATGCCACAGCAATTCCGGCCAAGGCAAGAAACATCACTAACAATGTCGCTAGGACTCGGAGATGATACTCTTTGCGAATACCGACACGCTGATCTTTTGGTAAAAGATTAATCATGAGACATTGCAAGCCCTAAGGCTGGAATAAAATCAAGTGATTCTTGGCGGGTAAGTTCAGGCACATACTCATTAAGTGAAGTAATATTTTTCCAGGCGTCAGCTACAGCCACAGGTACCGTAAACATTCGTCCTAAATATGCATCCATATCAAGCAATGCGGCCGAACCCGTCAGTAAGATATGACTAATTGGTATACCAGTTCCCTTATTTACCCAATACGAGAATAACTTTTGAATCTCAGCATGAATTTCTTTTTTAAATTCTTCGTCCATTGATCGACCAGCCGTTGACGTTGATGTAGTAAATTGAATAATTCCATTCGAAACAATCATAAAAATTGTTTTTGTCGGACGGAAAGCAGCAATGATACACGTATCAGTATCTCCGTCAGAAATAATAACCGGTGGAATAGCATGTGACTCGGTCAGCAGTCGTAAAGGAATGAGCCCAGACTGATGTAAGACCTCAAGATAACTTGTGACGACTTTAGTATGAATAACAGTTACCGCTACTTCAATCTCGGTATCTCCTGGCTTAGGTATAGTCAGACTTTTGAAATCAAAGATGGCATCGGCTAAAGCTATAGGCACATTTTCCTCAATTTTAAACTGAAGGGCATTGCGAATGTCTCGTTCAGCCATAATCGGTATTTTTGTTGTAAAGAGATATGATTTGTCTTCAGGTAATGAAGCGACAATAAAGCGAAGTCCATACTCGTTTTGAATATCACTAAGAATCCTTACGAGCTCTACCTTGTCATTTATATACCCATCGTCAATGACACCGTGTGGAATCTGCTTTTCACCATATTGTTTAACTTCATAATGTGTGCCATGACGCCTCAGTTCCACAAAACGAACAACATTATCGGTAAGGTCAAGACCGACTGTTGGCATTTCCAAAAATTTTGGAGGTGGAAAATGCTTGGTAAAAAATTTTCTACTGATTGAGAAACTCATATACGATCTATGAGTCTATTATACAATACCTGTCTTACTTTACCTTAGTGCCAGCGGGGATATCTTCACCAACTTTGAGAAGTGAAAATTGACCCTCAGGCGTGGAGACAGCAAGAATCATGCCCTGACTTTCAAGACCTTTGATTACTCGCGGCTCGAGATTGGCAACGAAAGAACATTTTGTACCAACGAGAGCTTGAGGATCAGGAAAATAGAGAGCAATGCCGGAAATAATCTGGCGCGGCTGCTCTTCACCCATATCAACCGATAATTTTAACAATTTATCCGTCTCAGGTACTTTCTCAGCTGACAAAATCTTACCAACTCTAATTTCTACTTTTGAAAATTCGTCTATGTTTATCATAATGTTATTCAAGCTTCAAAATTAATTAAAATTTTCAGGTCCTCGGATCTCCCGTCTGCGCGGGCCAGACCGTGAAAATTTTAATTAATTTTTCCGCTCTTTTTTAATTACTTTTCCTAGCCAGGTAACTTTTTAAAATTAATGCCGCGGCTGAGGCATCATGCATCTCCCCTTTTCCTTGGATATGTTCGGCTTCACGTGATGTCAAAAACTCGGGCTCAAATTCGACTGGCAGATCAAATTCTTTTTCTAATTTCTCTTTTAATTCCCGAACCTTAGGCATAATAGCATTATCTGCGCCTTTAAAATCTTTTGATTCACCAATAATAATATGCTTAATTCCTTTTTCTTTAATAATCTTGCCAATATCTGCCACAATATTTTTGCTCATGTGAATGACCGCTTCAGGCAAAGCAAAACTACCGCTCTCGTCCGAGATGGCAATTCCCACTCTTTTTGAACCATAATCGATTCCCATGTACCGCATATAGTGAACGCTAACACCTAGATAAAAAGAAGGCAAGAAAAAGCCTCGATGAGGAGGTCGAGGCCAGAGGAAGAACGTAATTCAGCACTTGATCCGTGCGAACGGTCGCCGACACAACCGATTTGACCGGCGTGATCGCAGAAAGCCTAGAATGATGGGAATGAGCAAGGGCGGAAGTTTGCCCTTGATCTCCGACCATTCCGTCGCTGGGAAGGACTGAGGTCGGTCGTAATCTCCTTGCCACTTTGCGTAGAAGGTCTGATTGGAACCGAGGCTTCGACAGGCCTTAAAGACTGAACGTTTGCCCTGGAGTACTTCCAGAGTGTAGTTCGTACCCATAGCCTTGAACCCAGAGGAGACCGATTCCCAATGGTTGCTTTCTGTCCGGATGAGGTAGCCTTTCATGAGTCTCGTCGCCCGAACAATGGTGCCACGATTACCGGAAAACGTACGGTTATTCGGCCCATCAACGTTGTCGTACTGCGAGGACTCAGTTGCGTGCCTGTTAATTTCCACATAGCGGCAGAGTACCTCGCACGCGTCGTCTGTGGATGGAAAATTGCTTCTTCGCATCGGATTAACTCCTTGGAAAAAGGCTGTCGAACTGTTGCTATTTCCAGCTTAGAATAAAAAAGGAGGGAAATCAAATTTTAATATTTAACCAAGTGAAAACCCCAAGCAAGTTGGAGCATTCACTCTTTCCTGTTTGGGGTTTAATCAGTCACCGCACATGGCGGAGATGATGCCGCTGTGGCAGCTGATGAACGTATCTGCCTCTTCCTTGCCACCGAACGTATGCCAGCGCCGAACGAGCTGGTCAAACTCGAAGCGCTGCTCGCTGCCGATCGACAGTTTGATGCATTCCTGCGGTGTCAGCTTCAACTCCCGCTTGAGTGCATCTATCAACTTCGGCGGCCAGTAGGAAGGATTGGTGGTCAGCAGATGAGGAATCACCCGTCCATGCTCATCGCTATACGTTGAGATCTCGTCATTCTGGCTCATGGTCGGCTCCTTTCTCAGGGCATATTACCCCTTCTTTAATAAATACACAACAAATACGGGTCTTAAACTATAGTTTCTGCAAAAATTCTTTAATCTTAGCAAGAGCAATACGATCGTGATCGACAATAAGTAAATGGTCCATATCCTCAAACTTCCACCATTTCATTTCTTGTCCTTCATGTTGAACGAGCGGCTTATCAGGGTTGAACCGTTCAATATATACGTACTTAGTATTTTCGTCTTCTTTATAAATAAATTTCTGAGAAAAAATTAATACGGGTGCCTTTACTGAATATTCGAGTTCTTCATGAAGCTCACGAGCCAAGGCTTGTTCAGGTGTTTCATCCTTTTCAATTCCACCGCCAAAAAATGCCCAGTAATCTGGGAGTCGAATAGCATCTTTCGAGCGGTGTTGCAGAAGAATTTCCCCCTGGTCATTATATAGACCTAAAACTGACACATTACGAGCTGCCATATTACTTTAAAGTATAACAAAAAACAGCTCATGATTTGAGCCGTTAAAAGTTGGCGGACCACCGTGAAGACTGTTAGAACCTATTATTATGAAAATAAAATAGAGCTAGGTTACATGCCTTTAGTAGAAAATTTGCCCTAATATTTCTTATGCTATAAGATCATCCCAGACGTCACACAAGCAGAACTCAAACAACAGAAAGGGGTGCCATCATGGCACAGGTAATGCGTTTCGAAGTTGTGCAGATTACTCACCGCACGGTGAAGTCCATCCGTGCACGGAATGTCCAAAAGGCGCAGATTGTTGACTACGGCCTTCGGAACAATGGCGTCTTCGTCATCACGACGCCGAAGCCATGGTCGCAGGGCAACTTCCTGAGGATGTCCATGAGAGGCTGCCTGCCTCTCAACGATGTTCGTGATGAGGTGTCGGAGGATGGTGAGATGACCGTTCTCAGAGCGCCGGACATGCAAGATTTGCACCTTCAACTCGACAACAACGAAGGTGATGTCACTGACGTCGTCATGTGGAAAGAACCCTACAAGGGCATTGAGGTTCACGCTGGGTCGGAGTGGTTCTCGAAGTACCTTAGCATGGAGGGGCTCAAGCTCGTTTGGCTCTCGCCAAAGTATCCGAGGATCCTGACGGCAAAGCCAATGAATCGCCAGTTCCAGACCAGCTGGGTCGACACCCGACCGTTCCACTTCATCACGACCACAACCATCGAGCACATGGCGCACGGTGGAGGTGTACCGCTCGATCCAGCGCGTTTCAGGGGGATTACTCTCAAGCCGCTCGATGGTGCCTTCAAGCCCTACGATGAGGACAAATGGAGGGTCGTCGGCATTAACGGTGTGCTCATGGACTTCGTGAAGAGAAAAGTCCGCTGCCCAATCACATGCATCGATCCAACGACAAATGTGACGAGCAGAGAACCGCTTAACTTCGCGGAGAAAGATAATCGTAACGAGGGTGACGGCACCCTTTACGGAGTCGACTTCGTCCACCGCGTCCCCAACGACATGAGCGGACCCGTTGGTCTCATCGAAGTCGGCTGCATTCTCGAAGTGCTTGAGTCCTGACGTAAAGATCTTTAACGTACCCAACAGGGGCGAGCCACCGGTGTCATCGGTGGCTCATTTTATTTTATTGACCCTCTTTATACATATGTTATTGTGCTGCGCAGTGTGGCGTACATTGTTCGGTTTCTCTAACCTATGAGGCTCTCTATGCGCTTGTTCAGAAAGTCTGCCGTCAGGATCTCAACACGGCTCTTCCAACTGACGTTAGTGCTGTGGCTCCTCAGCTATATCTTCTACATCGGGGTATATCGCGTCACTGCCCAACGGGGAGAACGTAACCTCGATCCCAACCTTTCGAAGACCATCTGGGACAGCCAGTGGGTGGAGGCTTCGTCGGGCTCGATCAAGGTCGGGCATGATGTCGCCAAGCTAAGCCCAGTCGACTACCACA
>JAIFWI010000022.1 GCA_019661945.1 Candidatus Parcubacteria bacterium
AAGTTTTTGAATCCTCACGCTCGATTGATGTCAGGCGAAAAAACCGGTGTCAGCTCAAAAAACCAACGCAAGCTTGCCACCGCCGTCAAACGCGCCCGCTTCATGGGCCTTCTGCCATACGTGGCCCGCTAAGCTTTAGTGTCGTGGGCCGTCGCTCGATAACAAAAACCCCGCAATGCGGGGTTTTTGTTTGGGTGATATACTTATTGATGAGTTAAACTAAATAATTTATATGAGTAAGAGATATAAGTTAAGAGGTGCAGTCATTGGATTTGTACTAGGAATAATACCATTGCTTATGTTGGGCGCATTAGACTGGGTCAGTAACTATGATCTTAGAGAACATCTAAATGATGTTGTTAATTTATTCTTCTATCCAGACCTAATTGCATTATCTATATGTCAAGGATTATGTCGAGAATTTGCCGGACTTATTTATTATATATCTACACCTGTTTCTTACACTCTCTGGGGAATTTTAATAGGGCACATATATGGCAAAATCAAAAATCGAAACTTATAGTTGAGTTTAAATCATTTAATTTATGAATAAAAGATATTGGCTACGCTGGGGGCTAATTTTAGGAGGAGTTGGAGGACTATTAGGAGTCGCAAGTATTTTTCTTGAAGGGCTACCTATAGTTATTTTGGTTCTAATATTTGGAATTGAATTAGATGAATTTCCACTTTCATTGTTTCCCGAGTGGCTTTCCTTTATTATTCTTGGCTTTGTCCCATTGTTTATCCTTGGTGCCGTTCTCGGTCTTGTGTATGGCAAAATCAAGAATCGAAATCAACCGCCACAGCTCTACTAAAACTTATTCCACCCCGGCCCTCCCTTAAATTAAGGGAGGGTGCCCGAATGAAATGAGGGCGGGAGGAATATGCTATACTTACGCTTGAGCTAAAACTAATTGTCGTCCCATGAAAAAAATGTCCCTAAGTTCTAAATTTATTTTTGGTATATCGCCACTACTAGCGATTGCGGCTTATCTTATTATCGGTAGTTTCTTTTATTCTATAATTATTTTCATTGTATCTATTTTCTTAGGTGTAGTGATTAATTATTTCCCTGCCATTTTCCGATATATACTTTTATATTCAGTCATCTTATTTCCTGCGGGCTACTTTTCAATGCTCCAAATTGATAAGCAATTATTGCAAAAATATTATATTGAATCGGGGTATAATTATGCACTATATGAAGCACATAGGCTTGCTCAGGGTGAAGTCTTGCCAATGCCAAATTTAAAGGGATGGCTTATCTCTTTTGCTTTTGGAGCTATTATTGGTCTTATTATTTATCTAGTCAAAAATTCTATTTCTACTAAAAAAGATAATACTGCTTAATTAAAATTTATTCCCTCCAACACGCTCCACATACTCTCCAGTCTCGGTATTAATTCGAACAATTTCACCTTCTTTGATAAACATTGGGGCGTTGATAACCGCGCCGGTTTCGAGTTTGATTTGTTTGTTGCCGCCTTTGGCTGTGTCGCCGCGGACTGCATCTGGCGCTTCAACTACTTTAAGATCTACTTTAATAGGTACTTCAACGCCTATCGTCTGGTCGCCGAATAACAGGGTCTTGACGATACTGTTGCCCTTAAGAAATTTTACTTTCTCCCCGACAAGGGCTTCTGAAAGTTCAAAGCGTTTTGAAGGGTCATTCACTTCACGAAACCAATGCTGGCCGCGGTTTGAGTACAGATATTTCGCTTCTTTTTTTTCGAGATCAGCTTCTTCTACTTTTTCTGATACGTGGAAGGAGATTTCTTTAACATTGCCGGTAATGAGATTGCGCATTTTTACTGCATTTACGGGCTTACGCTGCTGCTTTCGAAATACGTGAGAGTCGAGCACCTCGTATGGTTGGCCTTCAAAGATAATAAACTTATGGACGGTAATCTCGTTATATTCAAGCATGGTAAAAGCATTCTAGCCGAAGCTTACTAAATTGTCTATGGTATTTCTTTAATCATCACTGCCGGATTTCACGGCTAAGGTACTATCGTCTTTGAGTTTGGCCCGAATGAGTTTCAATATCTCAGCTTTGATTTTAGGATTTTCGCGCAGGAATGTCCGCGTGGCATCATAGCCGCGGCCAAGTTTCTCATCGCCATATGCATAGCTGGTACCGGATTTTTGGATAATGCCCATTTTCTCGCCGAGAGCAATCATTTCACCTTCCTGAGAAATACCTTCGTTGTAAATAAGATCGAATTCTGTTTGGCGGAATGGGGCAGCCACTTTATTTTTCACTACCTTTACTCGGACTCGGCCGCCGACTACTTCTTCACCTTTTTTAATCTGGGCGATGCGTCGAATGTCGAGGCGAACTGAGGCGTAAAATTTCAAAGCCTTGCCGCCTGGAGTGGTCTCGGGATTACCAAACATGACTCCAATTTGCATGCGGATTTGGTTAATAAAAATAACAACGGTATGAGAGCGAGCGACAATGCCTGTCATCTTTCGAAGGGCCTGCGACATTAAACGTGCCTGTTTGCCGACATGGTGTGCGCCCATATCTCCTTCAATTTCATCCTTAGGAGTAAGGGCAGCCACCGAGTCAATAACGACAACTGCAAGTTTTCCTGATCGGACCAAGCTCTCGGCAATTTCTAGGCCTTGTTCTCCTGTGTCAGGCTGAGAGATAAGCATGTCATTAATTTTTACACCAAGCTTTTGGGCGTATTCCGGATCCATAGCATGTTCAGCATCAATATATGCAGCAATGCCACCTTTCTT
This sequence comes from Candidatus Parcubacteria bacterium, assembly GCA_019661945.1. Taxonomy (GTDB): domain Bacteria; phylum Patescibacteriota; class Minisyncoccia; order Phycocordibacterales; family JAKAEA01; genus JAIFWI01. The sequence continues at coordinate 2,749 of JAIFWI010000022.1, forward strand.
TTGAGCTTCTGCTACAACATGCAGGGCCAAAGTCGTTTTACCAGAAGATTCCGGACCAAAAATTTCGACAATACGCCCTTGAGGTAATCCGCCGACGCCAAGCGCTGCATCAAGACCAATTGATCCAGTCGAAATTGAATCAATATCAACTCTTGGTTTATCACCAAGTTTCATAATAGACTCGTCACCAAACTTCGTTTTAATCGCAGCAATTGCATCATCAATTGCTCCACCCAGCACCTTCGGTTCTTTTTCTTTTTTTGCCATATCTATAGTATTACACCACTGCTGATAAAATCTTTATAAAGACGTATACTCAGGTTGATTGAGTATTAATTCGATCTTCTTAGAGACGCTTCGGCCAAATTTATCTTTCGCTTCAAGCGTCCATATATTATACCCTGGAGCCAAGACTAATTCCTCATTAAACAATCCTTCATTGTCGATGAAAATTTGTCTATTATTGAGGCTAATATAGGCCACGTTTTTTGCAATACCTTTAATAGCTACTGCAGGAGTATTTAAGGTACTGCCATTAATAGGATATTCAAGGTTTAACTCAGGTCCATTGATGAGATTTTGAGCCTGATAGAGGGCATAGCCGCCAATTGAGACAATGGCAATAATTGAAATAACGATTTTTACAATTGTCTTGCCGCTGCGCTCCATAATTACACTTCTGAATCTATTTCACTACTTTCGCTAATAGCAGCGATCGGGTTAATAACTTCACGTGGTTTTGCTCCATCACCTGGACCAATAACGCCGCGCTCTTCTAACATATCAATAAGGCGCGCGGCGCGGGCATACCCAATACGCAATTTTCTTTGTAAATATGATGTCGAAGCTTTACCGGCGTGAACAACAATTTCTCGAGCTTGTTCATACAGATCGTCATCATCACCCCCTTCATCATCACCAAACGAAGATTCGAAAATAGCGTTCTTGTCTTGGCCGCCTTCGGTCAGATTAATTTCATTTGGCAATTCATCGGCATAGGTATCAACCAAGTATTTCACGACGCTTTTAACTTCACCTTCTGTAATATAGCCCGATTGAATACGCTGAGGTTTTGACATTTCACCTGATTGGAAAAGCATATCTCCAGCGCCCAAAAGTTTTTCAGCTCCAGCTGCATCTAAAATAGTGCGGGAATCAATTTGTGAAGCTACTTGGAGGGCAATGCGGGTTGGCACATTGGCTTTAATAAGACCGGTAATGACATTCACTGACGGCCGCTGAGTTGAAAGCATGAGGTGAATACCGACAGCCCGGCTCATCTGGGCCAAACGGACAATAGCTGATTCAAGTTCGCGTGGATAAGCCTGCATCAGGTCTGCCAATTCATCAATAATAATGACAATGTAGGGCATTGATTCAGGAATTATTTCTCCCTCTAATTCCTCGCGGCTCTTTCCTTGGAATTTTTTAAGAGCAGGTCCGAGAATAGTCTTATGATATGACTCAATATCACGGACTTTTTTCGATTCCAAAATATCATAGCGGCGATCCATTTCTTTAGCCGCCCATTTCAATGCTAGGATAGATTTTTTAGCATCGGTAATAACCGGAGTCAAAAGATGCGGGATATTGTTGTAGAGAGTAAGCTCAACACGCTTTGGGTCAATCATGATGAATTTCAGATTTTCTGGCGAATTTCGGTACAACAGCGATACAAGGATAGTATGAATAGTAACTGACTTTCCAGAGCCAGTTGCACCAGCGATTAATAAGTGAGGCATCTTACCCAAGTTAGCAAAATGTGATTTGCCGGAAATACCTTTGCCAAGTGATACCAAAAGCGGCTTATCAGATTGCTTGAAGTCTTCCGAACCCAACAGTGTGCCGAGACCGACCGTGGTTTTAGTGCTATTCGGGATTTCAATACCAACCAATGATTTACCAGGAATTGGCGCTTCAATACGAATTGGGTGGGCCGCCAAGGCTAAGGCTAGGTCATTGTGGAGACCTATAATACGTGAGAGTTTAACGCCTTCAGCAGGTTTCAAGGCATAGCGGGTGACTGAAGGACCAATTGATATTTCATCCATTTCAACATTAATACCGAAGTTCTGAAGGGTCCGCTTAATAATATTGGCATTTGCTTTAATGTCACCGACGCCAGGCTTACCGCGATCTAATTCTAAAAGTGACAACGGTGGGGGAATATACGGTTTTCCAAAAAAGCGGCTGACATCGATAGCGAAATCCCCTTCTTTTGATTTTTTTTCCAATCCCAAAACTTTCTTAACACCAAGGCCGCGTGACTCTTCAGCTAAAGCTACAGCCGGTTCAGGTTTCCTTTCTTCAGGTATACTTTCTTCATCTAATTTAAGTTCGGGTAGAGTAGTCAGTTCATCTTCGTCTTTTTTCTTTCTCCAGAAAGCTAAGGATTCAAAACTCATTACCGGATCGAGGGTGATTATGGCCGATATAATAAGCAGTCCAATTAAGAATAAAAGAGTAACCCAAAAATCAAACAGTTTAATAAGAGGAGAAGAGATGACATTACCGAGCAGGCCTCCTTGTCCTGAGCCGTCAGCATCTTTAAGAAGCATACTAATCGTACCAAGTGAGGCTAATAAGAACAGAAATGAACCGAGCATCTTTGGCCAGGCAACTGATTGTCCTGCTGACTTTAAAAACGTAATACCTAAAAAGAAAAGTAAGAGTGGTAAAAGAAAATATCCAATACCTAATAGAAAGGTTAATCCGGCATATGTCGTCTGACCAACGATACCTGCCCTATTAAGGGCAGAAAATACCAAAAATAAACCAGCTATAAAAAAGAGTATGGCGTAGATGAATCTAATAGTTTCTTCTTTTAATGAAGGTTCACGAATGTCATCTTCATCAAGATAGTCATCCTTATTAGCATTTTTCTTTTTACGCTTTTTTGCCATTTAACATATTTTATCATCTTTTACTAATGAAGGATATACTTGGCTTTTGACAAAAGAATTGTCCTATATATAATGGACGTGAATCTAGGCTTTCTATAAGAGACATCTAAAAGACAATATGTCAGAAAATGAAAAGGACAATATCTATGGACAGCAAAAGGCAGTGTCCAATATAAAATATAACCCTGTCGTATTCAGGAATGACCATGTTGTGTATATATTATTTCGCAGACTGGAAAATGTTGCCGCAGCAGTGTTCTTGGTCAGTCAAAATGTCCTTGATTCAGAAACCCTAAAAGGGTCCTTAAGAAAACTTTCACTTGATTTAATATCTAGGACAGTGTCTTTTATATCATCCTCATCATCAGGCATTGATGAATTACGTAAGCTTCTTTCGGGAGTGCTTGAACTTACATCACAGCTTAAAATTTCTGAATGGTCAGGAATCATTTCGAAGATGAATGCTGATATGCTCCAAAAGGAATTACGAAAAGCAGAAGACACTATTGTTCAGATTATTTCTTCATATTCCACGACCTTACTTATAGACCCAGCTATTTTTAAAGATATTGATTTACAGGCTCAGCACTTACGGCATATTCAGCCTATAGCCCACAGGAGTCCAAAAACAACTCCCCTTCCTAGTTCTAGAGGACCAGTTATGGAGAACCAAGAACCAACTGGTTTTATCAAAAAAAATGAGCGTCGTGATGTCATCCTTAAGCTTCTAGCCGAGAAGAATAATCTTAGCATAAAGGATTTTGCCGGAGTGATTAAGGATTATAGTGAGAAAACCATTCAGCGTGAGCTTCTGGCTCTTGTCGAAGAAGGTATGGTCAAAAAGCAGGGAGAACGCCGCTGGAGCACCTATTCCCTGGCTCGCTAATACATATATAGTACGGGGAGCTTGTTTTCGGCTTGTTGTTACCAATTGCGAGCTCAATCGTAATAATTAAAGGGTGAGCTATCACTATATCCTTACAGGGGGCCGTAACTGTTGACTTTTCAGGCTCAGTATGTAATTATATGGTGGGGGTTTATCCCCAAGTAGTATTGAGTACGGCAGAGCTTGTGCTATACTACTTTTTATACAGTTCATTGACAATTTAATAGAGAAGTATAAAAAATTACTGAAATTCCTTATTCAGTCACGATTGATATGGCAGAATTCAGATCCAAATTAAAACCTATTTTTTGCTTTATGTTGAAAAACACAAGGCAAAGAAATAGTGTAAAAGTCAGAGCATTGTTACGCTTCAAGCGCTCTGAGTATCCGGGATGCACCGAAGTGTCGAGACAGTAGGTGTGAGCCCGGCCAAAAAGTTTATGTAATTCTCGCCAATTTCATTTATTAGTAAAGAGGCTGAGAATTATGTTGTTAACAACAATTTATTAAGATATGAATAATACATCAACAAAAAAGATCGTTGCAGGACTCTTGAGTTTCGCAATGGTACTTACATTGGTTGCAGGTGTTGCAGTTTCTTCTGCATCAGCTCAAACCAGCGTCTACACTCGAAACCTTACGGTTGGAAGTCGTGGCGCAGATGTCACTGCATTGCAAGCAATGCTTCAGGCCGGAAATTTCCTTTCAGTATCCCCAACAGGATACTTTGGATCTTTGACCCGAGCAGCTCTTGCAGCATGGCAAGCTAGCGTTGGAATTTCTCCAGCAGCTGGTTACTTCGGTCCAATCACCCGCGCACGAGTTAGCGGTGGAGTTGTAACTCCAGGTCCAGGAACACCTGGATGTCCAGCAGGCGCAGTCTACAATTACTTGACTGGCCAAATGTGTTCAGGTGGAAATCAAGGACCAGTAGGTCTTGATAACACTGATGGTTCTATCACTGCATCTCTTTCAACATATGCAAGTGATGTAACTATTAAGAAAGGCGAAGAGAAAGACATGGTTGCTGTAAAGCTTCAGGCAACAGCCGGAAACGTTTCAGTTAACCGATTCGATGTTCGATTCGCAAAGCGACCATGGTTATACTTCAACAAGATTACTCTTAAGGATTCAACCGGAGCAGTTATTGCTGTCCGAAATCTTTCAAGCGCAGCAGATGCAACAGAAATTACTGTTGGATCTGACTACCTCGTTCGATTTGAAGGCCTTTCAAATGTTGTTGTACGCCCAGGTTCAGACCGAACCTTCGTTGTCGCAGGTATGGTGCATGCATCAACCGACAAGATTACAAACGGCGAAACAATGGTTGTTTCTGTTCCTAACGCTTCTATCCGAACCATTAACGGACGAGGATATACTGATTCACTTGGTCTAGGTGCCGTCGCAACAGCAGGTACTTCTGGCCGAACAGTGACCTTTGACACCAATGGTTCAGTAGGAAACATTGTCGTTCGAGCAAACCCAACTCAGACAGCACGAGTTCAAAATACCTCAACATCTGGCCAAACAGCTGGAGTTGAACTTGGTAAATTTGATTTCAAGTCTGAAAATCAGAATGCAACAATTTCTACTTTGATCTTCACTTTGAAGGACAATGGTGGAAACGTAGCATGGTCAAACGCTCTCAAGAACTTTAGACTTACCGATGGTTCATCAACCTACAACGTTACTTCAGTTGCAACTTCATCAACATTCTCAAACTTGAACATCCAACTTACGAAGGACCAGTACAAGACCTTGACACTTGTTGCTGACATTGCAGACCAAGATGAATTTACTAACGGTATGAAGGCATCTACCACAATTACTGTAAACAATACAAATATTTCTGGTGTTGATGCTAACTACAATACTCTTACGGCTACTGGCGCAAACGTCGCAGCTTCACCTGATATTACCTTCCTTTCAACAGGAGCTTCTATCAGCAACATCTCTGCAGCTGTACCACAGCCAATTGATAACGGTTCAAGTGCCGTTGTTAAGCACTCAGTTAGTATGTCATTTACCTTCAACAATACTGGTAATAATGATCTCTACATCAGCAAGACACCTGCTACAGCTCTTGCTACCTCAACAACAGCAACATCAGGATCATTAGACTTAGTTTCAGTAGGCACCCCTAACGGTGGTGATACCACAACATATTGGGTTATTTCTCCAGGTGTTCCTCGAACATTCACTTACACTGGTGTAATAAACAATACTTCTGGTACAGCTGGCTCAAAGGAATTCAAGATCACCAAGATCTTCTTTGATGACGACACTACTGGTCTACAAGAGGCAAATATCGACTTCGGAATCGAAGGATTGCGAGTCACCGCTTCTTACTAATCTAACCACTTGTGATCTCTGGGCATAGCTCAGAGGAGGTTAAACAAAACCGCCCTAGTTAAAAACTGGGGCGGTTTTGTTATGGCTGGATTTCTATTATAATAAACTCATGTTTACTAAAGACTTCTTCAAATTCCTTTTGGGTTTTATTTTGATTCTAGCCATAACCTTTTTACTCATCATTATTGCCAGTGCTTATGTTGTTGACAAAACTCCTATTTAATATAATCTAGTAACTACTAGGCCAAAGACAAGAGGCATCAATAAGCCCTCTCGAGGTTACTCTAACGGCCCTAGGGTCGAATTTATTGGTACATTATGTACCTTTTATGCCGCTATCAAAAAGTAAAAAGAAAGTAGTATTAGACGAAGTCTCAAAAATTGCCAATGGGGCTAAGACTGTTGTCTTTGTTAATTTCCACGGTCTAACTGTTGGAAACTCAACAGAAATGCGAAAACAGCTTCGTAAAGAAGGTGTTGGCTATACTGTTGCTAAGAAGACATTAGCTAAGAAGGCATTTGCTGGGCGAACGGTTAAAGGTACAATGCCAGAACTTGATGGGGAACTAGCCTTAGTCTATGGAGTAGATTTAATTGCCCCAGCTCGAGAAGTTCATGCCTTTCAGAAAAAGTTTGACGGTAAAATTGCCATTCTTGGAGGAGTCTTTGATGGAGAATATAAGTCGAAGGAGGAAATGACAGCTATTGCGAACATTCCTGGACGCGAACAATTGTATGGTATGTTTGTTAATCTTATCAATTCTCCAATTCAGCGAATCGTCATTGTCCTCGATCAGATTGCGAAAAGTAAAGCTTAGAAAAATTTCTGCTCCTTGCTCCTAAGCTCAAATAATTATCATAAATTAATATTAATAAAATGTCAGAAACACAAACAACAGAAAAATCAGAAGTTCCGGCACAATTCAAATCTCTTGTTGAGAATATTGAGAAGATGTCAGTGCTCGAGCTTAATGATTTAGTTAAAGCATTAGAAAAGCGATTTGGAGTATCTGCCGCCGCAGTAGCTGCAGGTCCAGCTGCCAGCGCCGCTCCAGCAGCAGAAGAGAAGTCAATGTTCAATGTCCACTTGGCTAATGCCGGAGCACAGAAGATTGCTGTTATTAAAGTCATTAAAGAAGCTCTTGCCCTTGGACTCAAGGAAGCAAAGGATCTCGTTGATGCCGCTCCTTCACTTCTTAAAGAAGGCGTAAAGAAGGAAGACGCAGAGAAGATGAAGAAAGATATCGAAGCCGCAGGAGGAAAAGTGGAACTCAAATAATTAGGTTTTTCTCAGATTACAAAGAGCCCCATATGGGGCTCTTTGTCAATTTTCGAGGCAGGGTATGGGTGATATACTACAGGTACATAACTGATTGATTGAGGTATGCTTGATACACTAGAAAAGATTTTTGGCTCTGGAGCAAAAGTGAAGATTCTGAGGTTATTCCTCTTTAATCCAACAGAAGGCTTTGATATCGATCAAATAGCCGAACGGGCAAAGGTTACTCCCGCAGTTGCTCGATACGAAACCGCCTTGCTTCAAAAAGCCGGCGTTATAAAAAGAAAAAGTTTCTTTCGGGATTTTATCGTGGGCAGAAAAAAAGAAATTGAGCGGCGACGGGTCAGTGGCTGGACCCTTCACGAAGAATTTGAATATCTTGAGCCATTGACTACGCTTTTGGAATACATAAGTGCTAAACGCAATCAAGAAATAATTAAAACACTTTCACGGGCAGGAAAGCTGAAGCTCGTTATCATTTCTGGTTTTTTTATCCGTAACCGGGATTCACGGGTTGATATGCTTATTGTCGGTGATGATTTGAAACGCGGAAAACTGGAACAGGCTATTAAACTTATTGAATCAGAATTTGGTCGAGAGATTCGTTATGCTGCATTTGAAACAGCCGATTTCCGTTACCGTCTTGGTGTATATGATAAACTCATTCGCGACATTCTCGATTTTCCTCATGAAGCTATTCTCGATAAACTCGGCCTCCAGCCTATCCAGCCTATCAGATAAAAAATAAATTTAGAGAAATATAGAAATATAAAGATGAAAGAACCCCGACAACGCTTTCGCGTCGTCGGGGTTCGGTGTGCTGTACTCGCTTGATGCCGGCGAGTGAACGGCTAGGTGAGCTTCTTCACGCTCATTACTTGGGCAGCGGTAAGGCCTTCCCACTTGGCGATGTAGACTTGGTCGTCGATGACTGCCTTCACTGCCTCGTCAGTGACAATCCAGTATCCATACTAATCCAGTATCCATACTGATTGGTGATGAGAGGGAAGGACACCTCCAGGCTCCGTCGGTGGCCTTCTCCTCTACGCCTGAAGCGGCTGCGGAGGACCACCTGCCGTACTTTCGCCTCGCCCTTATCGATCGTGATGCGTCCCTCGCTGCCGGCCATGATTACGTGGTCGACAAATGCGATGCCCCATCCCTTGAAAACTTCTTCCAGGAGATCCTGGGCGTTGTTGAGGGCTGTCTGGATCGACTCGGGAAGAACAATCTTTTGGGCCATGGTAACCTCCAATTACTGGGGTTCGCCTGACGGAACATCCGCCTGACGATCACAATTGCTGTGATTTGAGCATACTAACATATTTATGCACATAAGTCAATGTCTTATTTTATCCCCAAGTAGAGCGATATTTGGCCTGAAATTTCGTCTTGACACCTATTTTTGTTCGTATATAATGACCGTTACACAGATATGTTAAACACAAGAAATCTAATGCGGACATAAGATGGCTTTAAAGAGCTTATCTAATCCGCGTGAAGCGGATTTTTAATTTTAGGCAAAGCCTGAAATTACCCTGAGCGAAGTCGAAGGGTTGTGAATAACAGGGATTGAATTTTGACAAACATCTAGATAGTCCAGTTTTCGTGGGACTATCATAAGATCAAACTGTCCCAGTAGAACTTTCTGTTCGCATATGAATGTGAACGGGGGTCTTTTTTACTACTGGAGACAGGCAGGCAACTACTGTTACAAAGAAGAGATTCTATGTAACAGGATAAAATAAATAAGTAAGTAATTGTGGTTCTTAGATTCCCTAATGGGGAATTAAGAGCATATGGTAAGCTTCGGGGATGTGCCTAGCAACAGTTATATCCGAAGATTTCCGAATGAGGAAACTCCTGCATTTAAATGCAGATCCCGCACCGTATGGTGCAGGAAGCGTACCCAGGGAAGTAAAACATTTCAGTACCTGGAGGAACAGAAACTAATTAGTATTTCGTGAGTAGCGGCGAGCGAAAGCGGAGAAGCCCAAACTCAGCCCCACCTTTACTGTTCGAGCAATCGAATGGTAGAGGTGTGGCTGGGGGTTGTAAGGCAATGACGTCGTTTTTAAACGAGAAGAGTTACAAAATAATGTATTAACAGAAGCTGCTGGAAAGCAGCGCCCCAGAGGGTAATGGCCCCGTACGTGAAAATACATTGTCTCT
>JAIFWI010000023.1 GCA_019661945.1 Candidatus Parcubacteria bacterium
AACCAATGCCCGTTTGTTTAATTAAATTTTTTGTCGTATCGAGAGCGACAATCCGTGAGTGATCCATAATCGCTACTCGATCACACAGGATTTCAGCTTCTTCCAAATAGTGCGTGGTTAAAACAACCGTTTTGCCCTGCTCATTAATATCAGTAATCAACTGCCAGAGATTGCGGCGGGCCTGAGGATCAAGTCCCGTGGTTGGCTCGTCTAAGAAAACTACTTTGGGATCATTGACCAAAGCCACAGCGATAGAAAGTCTCTGCTTTTGTCCACCAGAAAGTTGTTTAACTTGATTTTTAGCCTTTTCAGTCAGTCCCACTTGCTCAAGTAGTTTCCAAGCATCTACCTCCCGACCGTAAAAGGATGCAAAAATATCAATGAGTTCAAGGAGATTCAATCCATCAAAAAAAGCTGAGGATTGAAGCTGAACACCAATCAGAGATTTTACCATTCGTGTTTCCTTCTGAACATCATGACCATCAAGTAAGACTTGGCCTGAATCAATATGCTTCAAGCCTTCAATCATTTCTAAAGTTGTGGTTTTTCCAGCGCCGTTGGGACCCAAAATGCCGAAAATTTCACCTTTTCTAACCGTAAAGGAGATGTTGTCTACTGCTGTGAAATTGCCGTACTGCTTGGTCAGATTCTCAACCACAATAATATCATCCATAGGGCATTACTTTACTCTGAAGTTTAATCAGAGTCAAATAGAGACATACGAAAAAGCGCCCCGGTTAGGGGCGCTTTTTCTGTAACGTTAATTACGTTCCAATTTAGCTTCTCCAGTTACCGCCACTTCGTTGTGGTCGGTCTTCTTTTGGTCGAGCTTCGTTGACGGTAAGATTTCGTCCATCGAGATCCTTGCCATTGAACATATCAATAGCAGCTTGAGCTTCGTCGTCATTTGACATTTCAACGAAACCAAATCCCTTTGATCGTCCGCTCATCTTATCCATGATAATAGAAGCAGATTCTACCGTTCCTGCCTTTGAGAAAGCTTCTCGTAGGGCAGCTTCAGTGGTGTTGTAAGACAACCCACCAACATATAATTTTTTCGCCATGTATTTCTCTAGTCTTTTAAAATAAATGTAAGCGACTAGTTTCTCGAACGTAACGTTAAGGAGAATGTCCAAAAACAATAACTCTGAGATTTACTTACCTAGGTAGTATAGTCTATATTGAGCAATTTGTCAACCCCACGTTCTTATTCATACCGCAGAGCTTCCATTGGGCTTTTGGCAGCAGCCCGCTTGGCTGGATAAATTCCGAAAGCTAAGCCAATGACGGCGGAGACACCAAGACCAAGTACTGCAGCAGAAATAGGAAAAGCAAAGGTCCAGCCTTCAGCTACAGTTGAACTCAACACCACTGCGGCTGCATAAGAAATCCCTGCACCCAAAATTATGCCAATGACACCGCCAAGCCCAGTGAGCATTACTGATTCAAAAAGAAATTGATATAAAATATCTTCCTCTGTTGCACCCAGAGCTTTTCTGAGGCCTATCTCGCGTGTACGTTCAGTAACTGACACAAGCATAATATTCATAATACCAATACCGCCAACAACAAGAGAAATTCCGGCCACTGATCCGAGTAATGCCGTTAAGACTGTAGTAATGGTTCCGACAATAGCAGCAGCATCTTCCGGAGTACTGACATGAAAATCATCATTTGTAGGATCAGTAATACCATGAGATTCGCGTAATGTTGCTTCAATATCATGAACAACTCGATTTACAACTTTCTCATTTTCAGCTCTAACCATAATAGAATTAAAATGTATTGTGCCGGTTAGATATTGCTGTACTGTCGTATATGGAGCAACAACCATTTCATCTACACTAAAAATAGAAGCACCGCTCGGAGGAAAGACACCGATGATTCTGAATGACTGCTCCTTAATTCGAATTGTCTTGCCCACAGCATCAGACAATCCGAAGAGATTCTCTTTAACCTTTGTACCGAGAATGACTACCCGAGCTTTTTGTTTAACATCATCATCAGTAAAAAATGATCCCTGTTCAGGACTAAGGGCTAAAATATCCATAAACACCTCAGTCGAACCGACTACCGTTGCTCTTTCAGTTTCATTTTCAAAAAGAATCGATGCTGGCTGAATAACCATTGGACTAATATCTTTGAGTCCCTGAACATTTGCTGGCCGACGCAGAGCCTCAATGTCTTTTGGTTTCAGAGAATCAGTGTACACTTCGGCAAAGTTTGATGGACCCTGAGGCTGTTTGCCTGGATCAATTGAAATAGTTGTTGCTCCTAGGCCCTCAATTTGACCTAAAATGAGATCTTGTGCACCTTGGCCAATAGACATAACAATAATGATGGCTGTAATACCTATCACAATACCGAGAATTGTAAGCAGCGACCGAGATTTATTGGTCACCAATCCTCTGTATGCAGTTTTAATACGATGTTTTATAAGCATTTATTTAGAATAATGTTCACTCGCATTCCGACGATTTACAACCTGGACATCACTTTCAATTAAACCATCTTTAATCTTAATAATTCGGCGGGCATATTCGGCAGTAGATGTTTCATGAGTGATCAACAAAACAGTATGACCTTCCTCATTAAGTTTCTGAATAATTTCCATGACTGCTCTACCCGATTTGGAATCTAAATTTCCCGTAGGTTCATCAGCAAAAATAATACTCGGTTCATTAACTAAAGCCCTGGCAATAGCTACTCTTTGTTTTTCTCCACCGGAAAGTTGAGCTGGTTCATGATCCAAGCGATGGCTAAGCCCAACTGCTTCAATCGCTTTGCGGGCTCGTGTTTCCCATTCACGCTCAGGCACATCAGAATATACAAGAGGTAATTTTACATTCTGCAAAACAGAAGTCCGCGGTAACAGATTAAAAGCCTGAAAAATAAAGCCAAGTTTCTGATTGCGAATATAGGCCACCTCTTTTTTTGAATAACCAGCCACTGCTCGGCCGTCAAAAATGTAGTCACCTTCAGAATGTGAATCGAGAAAACCCAAAATTTGAAGTAAGGTTGATTTTCCTGATCCAGATGGGCCCATGACTGCTACAAATTCTCCTGGTTCAATTTTAAAATTTAGACCATGAAGAACTGGAGTCATCGTGCCTTCATTGTCATATGTCTTGCGGAGATTTTTTACTTCGACAAGTGACATGTTATTTCTCACTAAACACCACAACATTATCACCTTCCGAAATACCGGAGATAATTTCGATACTGCCGTCAGATCCACGTAGTCCAGTTTGTACTGGCTTGTCGACGACTTTTTCTCCTTCCAGAACCTGCACAAACTTATTATTGTTTTTCACAATAACTGCCCGCTGAGGAATAGCGATGACATTTGCTTTTGATTCGCCTTTAATATCAACATTTGCAGTCATACCAGATTTGATTCGTGAATCATTACCAACAAACTGAAATGTGGTTTTGTACGTAGCTACACCTTCAACAAGCGTTTCGGCTGGATCAACAGAAACTACTTTTGCCTTGAAAATAACATCACTGCCATATGCATCAAGCGTTACATCGGCATTGCTGCCAATTTTAATTTTTGCAATATCAACTTCTGGAAGGTTCGCTTCTATCTGAAGCACATTGGCTGATATTACTGAGACAATAGGAGCACTGGCAGAAATAGTTTCACCTACGCGGGCATCTATGTTAGTTACAATTCCTGCTACAGGTGATTTAATAGTTCGATTGGCAATTTGCACTTGGGTATCCTGAATATCAAGTTCTGCTTGACGAACGTCAATAGAATTACTGGTAATATCTGTTCGAGAATTTTTAATGGTATTTCTGATTGAGACAATATTCGTTAGATATTCATTAGTATCTTTTGTATAGGTTTGGAGTTTTTCTTGATCCTCGGCAATAGCAGCGGGTTGCGGATTTTCAGTTTGATTATCGATATAGTCTATGAGATTTGTTAGATTCTTAATGACATCAGCAATATTTCTAGTCACAATATAGGTATCATTGAGCATGGCTTCCAATTGTTCTGGAGAAAGATTTCGATCGAGTTTTTTATAATTTGCTTGAACAGTTTCAATTTCTTTTTTAGCTGTAGCAAAACTCTTAACTATTGTATTTCTCTGATCAAGAGCAGAACTGCCAAGCGGCCGAATGTTTTCGACATAGAGATACCCAGATGGCAATTGATTATTAAGTAGATCATCAAGCTCTGTGACTATTGCCGGCAAATCAATATGTATTTCAGCTAAAATATTTGCCCCATCTTCGTAGGCTTTTTTTACGTCTCCTGAGGCATCAGCCAATTTAGCTTTACTCAAAGCAGCCTGCTGACGGCCGAGACGAATACGTAAATCGGCATCATCAACTCGAAGAAGTGTCTGTCCTGCGTAAACCTGCTGGCCGACTTTAACCGGTATTGAAGAAACTTTGCCGCCGCTTTGAACGGCAAGGTTAACTTCATCTGCCGGCACAACTCGGCCGGTAACGCTTATTTCCTGTGCAACAGTAGCCCGCGCTGCTAAAACAGTGTCACGTTTTACGATAGTTTCACCTCGGGCAAATAAAACAAATCCAGCAATAATAACGACAGCAGCAATTGGTAGTGAGATTTTGTAGTTTCTGAGATAGTTGAGGTATTTAGTCATATATAAGTAGATACTAATATAAAAACACGGCTTTGTCAAATAAAAACCGCGATCCGAAAATCGCAGTTGAAACCAATATCAGAACTCCCGACAGAGGGCCAATGACCGAGCGCCGATATCTCGGCGGTAGTACATTCCCTCAAATTCAATCTGCTCGACGCCAGCGTAGGCGCACTCAAGTGCTTTCCTTAAGGTCGAGCCGACACCGGTGACACCAAGCACTCGGCCGCCGGATGTCACAAGCTTTCCATTGACGATACTTGTACCAGCATGAAATACTTCCACACCAGGCACTTTTAAAGCCTCTTCAATGCCACTGATTGGCACACCCTTCTTATACTTCGGTGAAGGATATCCCTCAGAGGCGAGGACAATGCAAGCCGCAAAATCGGAACTCCACTCGATGTGCATCTCGGACAATCTGCCCTCAACACAGGCCAGCAAGAGTGCGAGCAGATCTGACTTGAAGCGCCGCATGTGCACCTGTGTCTCAGGATCACCGAAGCGGGCATTGTACTCAAGAACAATAGGTCCTTCACGGGAAATTTTAATCCCTGGGAAAAGGCAGCCGACAAACGGCCAGCCATTCTTCTTCAAACCCTGGAGAATGGGTTCGACGATGTGTTCACGAACCACTTCCTGATGAGCAAACCACGGCACCGGAGCAATCGTGCCCATGCCGCCGGTATTCGGACCGAAATCGCCGTCAAAAATCGGCTTATGATCCTGTGCTGCTGGGAAAAGCTTGAAGTTCGTGCCATCACACAGGGCATGCATTGACACCTCACGGCCGTTAACAAAGTTTTCGGCCACAATCATTTTCCCGGCCGGACCATGGACTTGCTTAACCATGATCTCATCAACTGCCTCTCCAGCTTCGTCCAGCGTCCTGCAGATGTAGACTCCCTTACCTAAGGCCAAACCATCTGCCTTAAGGACAAGAGGAGCCGCTCCGGGTTCACCGAAATGGTCTCGGACTAGGCCCATTGCTTCCGAAGCATCATAGAGAACCGTGTGCGGAGCAGTCGGCACTCGCATGTCCTCCATGAGCTGCTTCGAGAAGACCTTCGAAGCTTCGATCCGTGCAGCTGCTTTGGTAGGGCCAAAAACTTTTCGCTTAGCCTTTTGCAAAGCGTCCACCACACCCGCATTAAGTGGATCATCCGGACCGATGATGGTCAGGTCGATGTCCTCTGCCACAGCAAACTTGACGATGCCATCGATGTCCATAGCCTTGAGGGTAGGCACATTTTCGGCGACAGCACTAGTGCCGGCATTGCCCGGTGCCACGTAAAGCTTACCGAGCATCGGCGATTTAGCAATCTTCCAGGCTAGAGCGTGTTCACGCCCGCCGCTGCCGATAAGCAGAACTTTCAAGCCTTTCATGACAACCTCCCGTTAAGTTTTGAGGAACGCCTGAACACTATCAGGCTCTAGACTCGATATTAAAGAAATTCAGCCAAAACGCAAGAAATTATCTCTTGCTGAAAAGATGTTTTGAATTGAGTTTGAGAATGACGAAAAGATAAATGATTTCAAGTATTCCTACAGTGTTAACTAATAGGAGTACAATAAACCACCAATGTTCGCCTCGTCGGGCAGAGTGCCACAATGCTAGGCCTTTCCAAAACATTGACCATAGCATGAGCAAGGCCAAAAAAGGAATTGCCCAGAGCGGCAAACCTAATCCCCATCCCAAAACACCAATGTCGTTGTAATTATTCATATATACATATTATACCACGTCAAAATGAGAAAGAATCTCATCCTCAAGCGTATAAAAAGAGGTTGCTCGAATATCTCGCGGCCTTGGCAATGTGTCTTTGATAACAGTTTTGATAGTTCCAGGGCGATGAGAAAACACTCCTACATGATCTGCTAAGGCCACGGCTTCCTCTATATAATGACTAACCATAATAATCGTCGTAGATTTCTTTTCATCCCACAATTCAAGCAAGACGTTACGCAAATGTTTTGCAGTGAAAAAATCGAGTTCAGAAAAAGGTTCATCTAGTAAAATCAATTCCGGATCGGTAATAAAAGCTCGGGCCAAGCCGACACGTTGTTTCATACCCCCTGATAAGTTGTGTGGTCTACTATTTTCAGCATCATCAAGACCAAGACGATGAATCATAGCCTCAACCTTATCTCTCCGCTCATCTGCCAACATCGCTCGGCCAATAAGCGGCAACTCAATATTTTCTCTAACGGTGAGCCAAGGCAAAAGTCCAAAATCTTGAAAGACAAAACTTGTCCGGCTTGAATCATAATTTTCTCGAAATACAATACTGCCCTTATGCGGCCGAGTCTCAAGTCCGGCTATAATCCGTAAGAGAGTCGACTTACCGCAGCCTGAAGGACCAAGTAAAACTAGAAATTCTCCCTCATTAACCACCAGATCAATATCCTGGAGGATATGGGTATGACTCCTCATGCTGTCGGGAATTGTCAAAGAAAGATTTTTAATGGTAAGGTATGCAGCCATATTATTCTTCGATAAGCTCATGACTTTTTTCAAGCAACGGCAGCCAAATAAATTTATTTATCGTGAATATAATGATAAGAAATACTAGGACGCCAAAAAAAGTTATTGAGGCATTAGTTGAAAATTGATTAAAGAATGGGCCAAGTCCTCGTTCAACATTCAAGAGAAGTTCGGTAGCAATAAGCGCTTCCCAGCCTTCACCGAGACCAATAATTGAACCGGTAACAATGCCTGGAGCAGTCAACGGTAATAAATAATAACGGATGTATGACAAACCATTGAGACGAGTCATAATTATGGCTTCTTCCCAACTACGCTCAGCTTGCTTCAAAGCGCTGACAATTGAGAAAATAATCGGCCAAATAATAGTTAGAATCAAAAATATAATAATAATTGATTCATGTGCGCCGAGAAAATGAACAGCCAGTGGCAAAATAGCAAAGGTCGGCATGCTTTGCAAAACATCAAACATGGCTAGAGCTGGATTGGCCGTTCTGCCGCGTATCAACCAAATGACTAAAAACCAGGCAATAATTACTGAAATAATGAATGCAATAAAAAGACGTGAGGATGAAATAACCAGAGCTTCAATAATTTTCGGAAAAGCAATACCAGTAACATATGACAACGCCACCAGAGCGAGGAGCGGTACGAGCATAAATCCAAAAGCAGGCAGAAGATGAGAAATAGAACGATTGAGGGAAATAGTGTGATAGGCTCGAACTCTCGTTTTCATATCATTTGTATTTAGATCGCTTGATGGAGACCGAAGGTATTGCCTTCGGTATCGAGATAGTAGCCTTGCCAAGCCATGCCGCCGAGAGAAAATTTAGACATAGCGACAATTCCCCCTCCTGCTAATATTTTCTTCTCAATTTCATCATAATTGTCTACCTGAACGGTACAGACATAAGCATTGGTGCCAAACTGTGGTGGCGGTGTTTTTGCTGGACGACGCAACAGTCCACCATTAATGCCTGGTTCTTTGCTGTCTTTCTCAGCTGTCATAATCACCCAATAATCTTTCATACCAGGCCAGGCATCAATACTCCAGCCGAAAATATTTTTATAAAACGTTGCCGCGCGCTCCGGATCCTCAGCCTGAATTTCAAAATGTACAACTCGATTTTTCATATATTTTTTTAATATTTCTAGTATAACTCAAACCTGATTTTCTGTCAGGACTTTTTTAATTTTGATAAATGTTCCAAGAAACCGGCCCAGGATAAGCCCAGACAAAATGATAAGCCCGAATGAATTGAGTTCCGCTCCGGACAGCCAATGTTCAAAAATCCACTTTCGGCCAACTTCGACTCCAATATAAAGGATAAGCAAGACAATACCGACCGTATCCAACTGTGCCACAACCCGCTCTTTTTCTTCATGCCAAAATATTTTAAACATCCGGCTTAGGACCAAACCGATTATCGTAGCCAGAAGAAATCCACTCGCTGCTAAAAACCCATCTATTTTTCCACTGACAATATTCCAGGAATTTATAACAAGCAAAACAAGAATGATAACAATAAATATTCCCTGGCGAATACGCAATCTGGTATCGACATTTTCTCTATATGTCTCAATTGTTTCTTCTAATGCTTCTTTCATTAGTGCCATAGACGTAGATTTATAAATTTTTTACCTCTTCTGCTAAGTTCAACAATTCTTGACGATATATATCCGTAATTGCAGCATTAGCCAATTCTTCATTAATATTTTGCAAAATGAATTCAACTGATGTGTCTCGTACCTCTTTTCCTTTTTCTTTAATTATTTGAACTTGATCTCTAAACTCATCAATAAAACCAAATTGATGTTCCCTTTCGAGACAATAGGCTGCTAATTCGTTAATTTCATGAGATTGTGACTTTAGATTTACATCTTCTGGCTGATTATTCGCTTTATGTAAAATTTCTCTTCGAACATCAAGAATTAATTCTTTTATTATTGATGCGTTTGCCCGGTCAATGGTATGTATTAATCCTTTAATATAGTTAATTTTTGTTTCATTATCAGGAAACTTATTAAATTCTCGCTCAATTTCGAGAGGTTCTTGCGAAATAATACCAGCCAATGCTTCTAATTTATTCTTTGGATGCTTAAAATAATAAAATTCCCCGGCTGCCTCATTTCGTGCTGGCCGACCTGAAGCAGGTTCGTCGTCAACAACATCAAGCAACAAATCACCATTATAAATTGCAATCGCTGTGCGATGAGAAGGAATACTTATCGTTTCTCGTTCAAAAAGTCCTTTGCTAAAAACAGGAGCAAATTGACTTAAGGGCATTGCATATAATCCATCATCTAATCTTAAATTTAGAGAACGAAGTTTATCTGTATAACCAAAATCGACACCTTCGTATCTTCGTGTATCAACCTCATCAATGCCAGCTCTGTCAGTACCATTATTCTTCATTACATCTATAAGCCCCCCATTAAATATACGAACAAGGGCTTGGTGCGGCTTTAAACCCAGTTCCTCAGCAAAAGCATATATTTCAGCAATCTTTTCTTCAGGAGTTGTGCCTTTAAAATATTTCTCCACAAATGGCATTCTTTCTTGTTGCTCGGGAAAATTCTGATCAGGATTTAAATTTATTTTTTCAGTCATAATCTCAATTATATCCCTTCTGTCTTCTTACCATAATATTCCAAAAGTGCTTTAACACCAGCTAGGTTTTGATCAAATTCAATTGTCTGGTGAGTTTTAAGTTCAACAGTCAGAGCTGGAATACCAACAGAAGCCATCCAACCCTCAGCATCGCCATTCACTTCATAACTATCAAATGATTTTACGGCCGGATACTTTGCGGCCTTGGCATATGTATTCATAATACTGAGTGTTTCGGGAAGAATGCCGTTATTACATTCTGATCCAT
>JAIFWI010000040.1 GCA_019661945.1 Candidatus Parcubacteria bacterium
TACCTACGTGTTATAACCTCGTCTGCCGCTAACACTATATTGCTATAGTATCCGCTCGACTTGCATGCCTTATCCACACCGCCAGCGTTCATCCTGAGCTAGGATCAAACTCTAAATTAAAATTATACTCGTGATCAGTTACCACTTAAGGTAACACGCCAAAATCTTGAGGTAATGGCTTGAAGATGAGTCGAACGGAACAAAATAAAGGATACGACGCGTGTCATCACTGATATTTCATTCCTATTTAATCTAGAACCTGATAGGTCCTAACTCTGGTGCCCATACTCGTGGATGTTGTTGAGTATGGGACTGGAATTATTTTTATTATTTTCTCAAAAGAATTGTATAACTTGCACAATTCTCAAATTTGTATTTCAAAGAACATTCAAATTCAAACAGAGCCCCTATCGAGTGATAGAGGTATTCACTAGTATATACGAGGAGAAATACCTGTCAAGGACAGAAATACGGCCTAGATTAGGCCTAATTTAGACTGAGCATTATCGCTGTGAAAAGTAATCGTTGAGATCGCGGCCATTCAGGGTAATTTCTGCTCCTTTAACTGTTGGGAATTGCATGACAGTCGCTTTTATCTGCTCAACGATACGTGGATCATCACAGACACCACCTGAAGCAACTTGACCTGAAAGATGCACCTGAGCCTCACCATCGACAACTGAGGCAGAATCAACTTTTATATTGGATTGGTAGAGAGCATTCA
The DNA here is from genome assembly GCA_019661945.1 of Candidatus Parcubacteria bacterium. Lineage (GTDB taxonomy): Bacteria > Patescibacteriota > Minisyncoccia > Phycocordibacterales > JAKAEA01 > JAIFWI01. The sequence goes on from JAIFWI010000040.1 coordinate 725, forward strand.
CATATCCCGATTCTCCATAGGTTCGAGTCTTCAGAGAAAATAACTCATTGAGAGCAGCCCGTAATACTCCCTGGGTGGCTGCAACATCTCGCTTTACTGCTACTAAGCCATCACCGCAACCAATTGTTTTACCCTGATCACCTTTGCCCTCAATATCAACAACATAAATATTTACTCGTGACGTACCGCTTGTTATTGGTGTATCTGCATTAAAGAATCTGAAACTCCGTAGTATTTCTTCTTGTATTTCCCGATCTGCTTCATTTACTGTACCCGAAACAACGGTTTTTGAATTTTTAAATTCAACTCCTAAATCACATGCTCCCTGGATTGGAATTTTTCCCGGTTGAATACATTCTGTTTTTCTACTTTCCACCTTAAGTCCTGCCCAAAGAAATCCCCATGGCTGCCAATTTGTTGTCTTAGTGTCGATATTGGCATAGGTCGCCCAAGTCGCGCCATCCTTAAGCAGAAAATCAGTGGCTGTTTTCATCGTTTCCTGAAATTGAAGACCGCTTGGAGCGCTTTCACCCTGAACTCCCTCGGTGCCTATTCCCTTAGGATAAATTGAAACATGGGTCACATTTGAATGATGAATGAATGGCGGCTTTTCAGTTTCAGTCTTTTTGAAAATATTAATTTTAGGTTCACCTGAATCGTCCACTACAACCTGCCAGTCTTTAGGATACTTAATTTCGAAACTATATTTCTCATTGCTGTAGGTGAGCCACTCGTTACCACCAGAATTTGTTCCTTGAGTAAGTCCACCGGCTTTCCAAATGACAATACTCGCCACAACGACTAAAGCACCAATGGCTACAATAGCCATGACAATTTTTACCAATGAATTATTATTTGAGTTTTCCATATGTGTATATAATACCAAATATAGTACGGATAATGTAGGGATAGGTAACAGAAACCCCGTCAGCCAGAGGCTGACGGGGTTCAGACTAGTCGCACTCCCTTCGGGAAAAAAGCCTTGTCGCCGGTACGCCTTGGTTGGCTTGAATCGGAACCTCATCCGGTTCCTCAATCACTTCCCCATTGACGACATCGGCCCTCCCGCCATCGCGGTTGACCACTTCTGGATCTCTGACAGCTTTGACGGTCAGAGCACCATTAAGACCATCGTCGCTCGACATGAGAGACCTCCCAAAAAGAGACCTGAAGGAACAAAGCCCTCGACGTTGAGGGCTTGCTTCTGGCTATATAATTCGTGGAGATTTATTTAGACACAAGCGAACCCTCAACCTTTTTAGTAAGGCCCTTTAGAATGAGGTTAATTGTTCGCTTCGCTAAATGCATGTGATTAGTTTACTAAAATGCTACCGCTGAGTCAAATTATTTTCTTTCGAGTGTAGTTTTTAATACTCTGACATCATCTTCGAGTATTTCAATCCGGCGTTCGTGATTATTTTCAATTCGGACAATATCATCTTTTGTAGCCATGTTTTCTTCTATATTACCTAGTCTTATGCTTATTTTCCCTATATCTGTCTGAATATTACCAAAACTTGTCTTTGTCACCTCTAATATATCCAGTAGTGTCACCTTATTTAATGATGGCTTTTTCATGTCGCTATTATACCTTATCAAGATAAAGAAAAGATTAAAGAAGAATGAAATGAAGATAAATTCAACCTGCCAGGTCAGTATTGCTACCTATTTACTCACTTTTTACATTAGTAATAGAATCACGACATGATTGAGCGAAGAAAGAATCAGTGATTGTATCACAGAGCAGTGAATCTCTTTTGATTTTGGCGGCGTTGATTCAATAGTATTTTTACATAATGATACATCTTTAGTATCAATCGCAACTATCCAATAGCATTCGCTCTTGTTTGTGCTGTAGTATTGCCCTCCTATAATTTTGGTATCGCAAATCGCCCTATCAGGATTAAAATTAACGGCACCTACATAACATGAAGCCTTGTTATCTTCGTCGTGTAAGTTTTCACACACAGACTTATCAATCCCTTTTCTAGTAAACAGAGCGTAACATCTACCTCGATCTTGATATCCTCCTTCACCTTCAGAAATTTGATCACAGATTAATATATCATTCTTCACTTTAGCAACCTCGGAAAAACAGTAGGCTTTATCAGTTGAATGCTCACAAATTTCAGGATTAGCCGTTTCGACAGCCACATTAACATAACAGAGATTGATATGATATTCAGGAGGGTTCATATCATTAAATATATAGAGCAAAGGAAAAGACCATATCTTTGAACACTCTTGGGGGTTATTCTTGGCCAAGGCAATTTTAGCTACCCTATTATCGACATTCGTATTGTAATCTAAATAATGTGTCAGGATAAAAGCTACATTAAAGACAGCGACAATCAAGACAACTATGCCCAGTCCGTAAAAAAATTTACTACTAAGTACGAATTTTTTCAGCATAAAGATGTTACTTCCTTTTTTGCAGTTTCTCCAGAGTGACTAAAAGCGGTGAAGCAACGAAAATTGAGGAATAGGTGCCGATGATAATTCCCATGAGAAGGACAAGAGCAAAATGTTTAGTCGTTTCACCGCCGAAAATATAGAGCGCTACAAGCACTAAGAAAATAGTGAGTGATGTATTAATTGAGCGGCCAAAGGTTTCCGAGACACTTTTACCAACAGTAGTTTCAAAATGTTCACGCTTTCGTTCTTCCCTATTTAAGCGTAAATGTTCTCGGACCCGATCGAAAACGACAATGGTATCGTGCACAGAATAACCGAGAATGGCCAAAATGGCCGAGACAAAAAGCACATCAATTTCTCCGCCGAAATAATGAATATAGATAATGAAAAATCCGGTTGGGATAATAACGTCATGAAGCAAAGCGATAACAGTGGCAATGCCGAATTTCCAACTTGAAACCGGCTCTGATACTTTTCGAAAGGCATAACTGACAAAAAGCACAATACAGACAATTACCAGAGCAATAGCAGTTAAGGCTTTACGTTTTAATTCATTACCAACAACTGGACCAATCGAGTCATATTTTTCAATATTGAGTGGTGATGTATTGTTTCGTGAAAGAACGTTGAGCACAGTCTCTTTTTCTGCAGGAGTTAATTCTCTGGTACGCAAGACATAGCCTTTTTCACCCGTAGGCTGCAAGACAATATTGCCAAAGCCGAGCTTGGTTAAATCTTCTTGAACCTCAGCTTGCAACGGACGCTCGCCTTTGTATGACACTTGAGAAATAGTGCCGCCGCGCATAGCAGCAATAGATACCGCCATAAGAATGATTGAGAGAACAAAAAATATTTTTCTGTATTGTACAACAAACATAAAGTTATTTTATTCCACTGCCAAATAAAAACTTAGGGAATCGGCCGGTCTTGCCTGAGACTAAGGCAAACAGAAACGTTCTCGAAACCGTAATGGCAGTAAACATACTAATAAGTACTCCGAGACCGAAGGTTAGAGCAAAACCTTTGACGGCTGATGTTCCAAGCCAGAACAGAACAATGGCCGTAATTATACTTGAAATATTTGAGTCGCGGATTGAAAGCCAGGCTCGGTGAAAACCTTCGTGCATCGAATCATGAAGTGATTTGCCGCGCTTTAATTCTTCTTTCATGCGTTCAAAAATGAGAATATTGGCATCAACAGCCATACCGATCGAAAGAATGAATCCTGCCACACCGGCCGCTGTCAGCGTTACCGGAATAAGCTTAAAGAAAGCCAGTGATAAAATGACATACATAATAAGAGCCAATGTGGCAATGAGACCCGGCAAGCGATACCACAGTATAAGAAACAGAGCTACCAGAGCAATACCCCACAGTCCAGCTTTGACGCCAGCAGCCACTGCAGCACTGCCGAGGGATGGGCCGATTGTCTGAGTGCCAATAAGTTCAATCGGCACAGGCAATGCTCCGTAATTTAAATTTTTTACCAATTCACGAGCTTGGGGAGCAGTAAAACCGCCTGAAATAGTGGCTTTGCCGCCGGTAATTTCTTCGTTAATGCGCGGCAGTGAAATTGGTTCTTTATCAAGAAAAATACCTAGGATTTCGCCGGTATGCTCGCGAGTAAGTTTGGCAAATAAATCCGAACCTTCAGTATTAAATTGCAATGAGACAATTGGTTCGCCGCCAACCTGATTATTGAAGACGAGCTCAGCATTAGAGAGAAGCCGGCCGGTTAATCCGGTAGCTGTTGAAATGTCATATATTGTTTTTGTTGATGAAGCCTGGCTGACATCAACTTGT
>JAIFWI010000001.1 GCA_019661945.1 Candidatus Parcubacteria bacterium
ATTATGTTGGTCAATAATACCGACCTACTGTAATTGAGACGAATACACAAGGATTTATTACGAAAATTTGAAAAAATCTTTCCATGCTACATCAAAACTCTTCGTTGTCAATCTGAGCGGTATGAGAAAAAGAGAGAATTATTTTGTCGCCATGTGGTGTTGGAATGACCGATACTCTGCCATCTTGAGATACGAGAGTCATCATGTCAGTAATTTCGGAATACATGTGCTTACCAAGGATGTATTTTTCATGTGATATATTTTGGATCTTGAAGATAATTGCTAAGAAAGTCTTTTCAGGGACAATATGTAATTCGGATGCGCCTTCATTTTTCGCTTGGAGTATTAAAAGATCAACAATATTAAATTCTGATTTTGGCACCCAGCTATAATAGCTGAATCGAGGTGAAATTTACCTCAAGAAATTCTAAAATTAAAATAAACTGTCAACAACCTCTTTAACATCGGCGCCGTCGGCTTGGCCTTTTAATTCTTTCATGACTGCGCCGACAAGAATGCCGGCTTTTGATTTATCAGTGACGTTCATTTGGCTTTTTTTTGCTTCGGCAACTTTTCTGATTGCATCTTTGCTCATTGCCGCTGGCAGGAATGTTTCAAGAATGGCTAACTCAGCTTTCTCAGTATCAGCTAAATCTTTTCGGCCGCCTTTTTCAAATTGTTCAATAGAATCTTTTCTTTGCTTTACTTGACGCTTAATAACCGTCATAGCATCTTCATCAGGGAGTTCTTCTTGGGGCTTTTTACCTTTTGCTACCAATTCATTTGTAAAAGCTGCACTCAATCCGCGCAAAACCCCTGTTCGTACCGTATCTTTAGCTAGCATGGCTTTTTTGATGCCTTCCTTAATATCGAGGTGTAATGACATAAAATATTTATTATTGGCGTTAGTATAGCATAAAACGGAAGAGGCGTAGGGGATTGAACCCTACGCCTCGAACAAATTTACAGATTGTACAAAACCTCACGTTCGGTGTGCTACCGCGGCCTGGGACTCGATGCTCCCAGCCCCGACGACATACTGTCGGGCACTCGGCCGTTGCCGTCGCCGTACACGCTCAGGTCTTCGAACAGGTCGTCCATGTCGCCCACGCCGTCCGAGAAGTCGCCTCCCTGCGTCGGATCGCCGAGCATGCTGCCCACTATGGACAGCATCTGGTCCAGTGGCATACCGCCACCGGGGCGACCCATGCCGGCGAACAGGCCCTCCAAGGGGTTGCCGATCGGCGACCTTCGCGTGGGGCGGAGGAACACCATCCAGCCGGCGCCGAAGATGACCTTCTTGAAGTCGGCCGGCGAATTGACGTGCGGCGCGAGTGCCGGGATGACCTCCAGCAGTGACAGCATGAGGATCGTGAGGAGCTCGGCCGCGCGCTTGACGAGTTCGTCGTGGATCGGCTGGTACAGCACGCCCTTGACGCTCCTGCGGCTGCCCGCCTTGATCTTCCTGCAGACGTTGTCGTGCAGCGTCTTGGTCCGGATGTAGAGGACGAAGAGCCGCTTGACGTCGTCGGGCATGATGCCCACGAACGTGTCGCCGAACTCGAGCGGCGGCGGCTCGTCTTTGAACCTGTCGAGCTTGATCCGGCTGAGCCGCTTGTCGAGCCGATCGATTTCGGCGATCTGCGCGACGAGCTGGGACCGCTTCTTCGTCAGATGCGCTGTCAACATGACTGCCTCCCTGTATGGGTTTTCGTGGACCATGGTTCAACCATGTAAATCCACACTGTCAGGTATTATAACACTTCGGTTTATTTAGTCAAGTGTGGCGGTAAGATATAAGCTTAACCGAACGTTATATTCAGTATGAAAAATGCTGTTACCATTATTATGTTGTTTGTCTTTCTATTAGTTGGAGCAGTTATTGGCTATGCTGTCGGCTATGATCACGGCTGGGAAGCGGGAATTCAGTCTGCTATAATGACCCCATGAGTACGACAGTTATAGTGATTATAGGGGTATTTTTACTTATTAGTAATTTTATATTCATTTGGGCCACTATGAGGCGTAGAGCTGTACCTGTGCCGGCTGATGAAACAGGCTTCAAACTTCTCTTGGAGCAGATGAATCACCTCAATAAAACGGTGGACGGCAAGATGAGCGACATGTGGCGAACCTTGGATGGTAAAATTGTTGAATCAAGCAAGATGATGAGCGATTCCGTTCGCCAACAATTTTCAGAATCAGCCAAGCTTATTAAAGATGTCACTCAAGGTCTAACCAAACTCGATGAAACTAATAAGCAAGTGGTTTCTTTTACCGACCAGCTTCAATCGCTTCAAGATATTTTAAAAAATCCAAAACAGCGGGGAATTCTCGGCGAATATTATTTAGAAACGCTTTTAAAAAATGTTTTGCCTCCCGGTTCATACAAAATGCAGCATGCATTTACTGATGGCACTATTGTTGATGCAGCAGTGTTTGTTAAAGACAAAGTTATTCCGGTGGATTCGAAATTTTCTCTTGATAATTATAATCGCGTTGCCGAGGCTAAAGACGAAGTCGAACGCGAGAAATGGGAAAAAGTTTTCATTAACGATTTAAAAAACAGAATTATCGAAACATCCAAGTACATTCAGCCAAAAGAAGGTACAATGGATTTTGCTTTTATGTTCATCCCACATGAGGCAATTTACTATGATCTCTTAATTAATAGAATCGGCGCTCTTCAAGATGATACTGAGAACCTTATTCACCGCGCTGCCAGCAAATATCACGTTATTATCGTTTCGCCAACATCTTTCTTGGCATATTTACAAACCGTATTACAAGGCTTGAAGGCATTACAAATAGAAGAATCAGTAAAGGGTATTATTAAAAATGTTGGTGAGCTTCAGAAACATCTTAAAACCTACGATGAATATCACGGCAAAATGGGCAATGCCATCGGCACGGTTGTTAGCCATTTCAATGCCTCGGGTAAAGAATTTAAAAAGATAGATAAAGATATTTTACGAATTACTGGTGATTCGCTTGGTATAGAAGCTCTGGCTCTGGAGAAACCTGAATTAGAAGAATAGCATGGAGATTGTCATCTCAATTCTTTTGCTTTTAGTAATGCTTTTTCTGATTGCCTTGGCTTTTGTGGCAATGAGCTTAGGCGCACTTCGTGTGCCGTATGTTACTACCTCAACCAAAGCGCTCGAAAGTATTGTTAATGCTCTCAATATCGAACCTTCGAGCATTGTGTATGATTTAGGTTCTGGCGATGGCAAGGTGCTTTTTGCCTGCTTAAAAAGATATCCAGAAGCCCAGTACGTTGGTATTGAAGGTCATTTTTTTCCACATTTTCTTGCTCGCCGAAAATTAAAGAAAATTGGGAATGATTCTCACATAAAATTTATTCTGGGCAATTTTTTTAAGCAGGATTTGAGTAATGCCACACATATCTTTATGTATTTACTCATTCCGTTGATTGATAAGCTTTTACCAAAATTAGAACGAGAATTAAAACCTGGTACCAAGCTTGTTTCATGTGATTTTCCATTTACCAATAAACAGCCGAAAGAAATACTAGATATCCTTGGTACTGAGGAACGAGGCCGTTGCAAAAAGCTCTATATATATGAATTTTAGGAAAGAAAAAATCCGGCCACTTGGTCGGACTGAGGCGCACGGTTAGGCTGCGGCTGAGGCAACTTCCGTCTCAGGCGTCTCCACTTTTAGTGGACATTCACGACATGCTTTACATTGGCCGGTGTACTGGCCGCTGGGAAGTCTTTCGGCTGGTTCAGCGCAGAAGTGCAGTTGATCGCTGATGTAGACGACAGTGCAACATCGCCTGCCTGCGCGAACTTCGTAGCGTTTCACTTCCTCACCTTGCAGGCGCATAAGCTTTGCCATGCAGCTCTGATCGGGGCAGAAGTACAAAATCTTTCCGTCCTTGTCGAAGAAAACGCCGAATGGCTTTTCATAGTTGCAGCCATTACATCTCCACGTTTGACACATGAACTTTCTCCTTAAAGTACTCCGTTGCCCTAACTCCAAATGTAACGATATTCTTCTAGTCGTGAAAAGTCAACACATCAGTAAACTCAGCCTGGGTATTGCCATTTTTCCTAAATTATGTAAAATAGGAAACCTATGACATTTGCTGTAATTCAAACAGGCGGAAAGCAATATAAGGTCTCTGAAGGAGATACTATTACCATTGAGAAACTCCCAGGCGATTTTAAGGCAGGGGACAAGGTCACTTTTGAAGAGGTGCTGGTTGTTGATGATGGCAAAGATGCAACATTTGGCGCACCTTTTGTAAAAGGAGCAAAAGTTGTTGGAGAATTTGTCACAGCTGGCCGCGCACCCAAGATTACGGTCATCCGCTACAAACAAAAGAGCCGCTATTTTAAAAAGAATGGACACCGTCAACCCTTTATAAAAGTAAAAATTAATTCAGTCAAGTAATAAAAACGGCCTCATGAGGCCGTTTTTTCGTCCTCAACCATATAAGCGGCCTCGGCTTGGGGAAAAGGTTGACGCCGCATAGCTAGTTCGATATATAATAATACCAGCGTCGAGATCAGATGTTCTGATCGAGACAGCAGTGTTCCTGTTTGAAGAGGTGTCGCAATGCGTACGTACAATTGTCCGAGTGGGTCCCCGAGCGTCTCTGCGGGCGCAACGGCTATGGGGAACGCAAGGCAGGCGGCGTACACAGGTCCAGTCGGCTATTTTCCGATGATGCGGCTGGCCGACGATGGGGCTACCGATCCGGACCTCGCGCGCGAGCGAGATCAACGAAGTCGTGCCGAGGTTGCTCGGATGATGGAGTTCCAGCGGAACAGCGACCAGGGGGCCTGAATCAAGGCGCACCCTCCATCACAAGGCTCCGGTCGACTCAAGCAACTGCTTGTGTCGTCCGGGGCCTTCGTTTTTTATACAAAACTTGCATATTATTTTCATTCACGTATCATATTTTCGGGAACGTACTTAAGGAGATCTGTAATGGATTCGTTTGCACGGAAACTACGCGAATGGACGCCGCAGGCATTGCTTGCTGAATGGCGGAAAGACCCTAAAGAGCCTTCGGCTCTGGAATGTTTGTCTGAACTGCTTGATCTTCGCCGAAGAGATGTGCCCGTTGAATTTTTAATTCGAATTGTGGTCGAAGCTCCGGCCGAATCCGAATTTGATCAGTGCCGATCGGATGCCCTTAACAAGGCCCAAATCCTTGATCCTGATGGACTACAGAGGGCAGCCCTACACCCAGCCCTTACAAGAAAACTGGAGGAAGTTCTCCAGAGCTGCCTGAACGACTGAAGTTGTTCGGGTTTTTAATACCGATTTTTCAGGGCGTTTTTTAGAGTATCAGCATCAGAATATTCAAGCTCAGTACCTGTCGAAATTCCTTTACCGAGGTGAGAAATTTTTAGAGTATGTTTTTCGGCTAAGGGTTTCAAAAGATGTTCAACATATTCTCCGGTGTTCTCACCTTCAGGTGTAGCATTCATAGCTAAAATTACTTCTTTCAATTCTTTTTCTGCCTCATGCTCAATCATTTTCAAAAGTTCTTTACTCCTCACTCTACTTTCAGGATTTTTTTCTAAAATTGGTACAGTGCCGCCGAGGACAAAGTACAACCCATTAAATGATTTGGTTTTTTCAATGCTTTCGAGATCAGTGTCACGGCTGACGATCATTCTAACCGTATGGTCGCGTGAGGTACTTTCGCAAATGCTGCAGACTGGATGTTGCTTTGCGTCCTGAAAAAAGCGGAAGCAGGATTGGCAAACTTTAATATCTTTTTTGAGATCTTGAATAAGATGCGTCAATTCATGCAGGGAATCTTGATTGCGAGTCAAAAGGTAGTAAACAAAACGACGAGCTTGGCGTGGTCCAATGCCCGGGAATTCGGAAAAGTATTCTGTGAGTTTTTGGATTGAGTTCATACTTTCGGTTCAGTATTGTACTCGCTGAACACGCAATAAAATTCTGCTGAATTTTTTACTAACGCTCGGCCCGTCGGCCTGCGCGATGTTCGACTCGTACAACACTGAACCTTCACTATTCTACTAAAAATCATCGCCGCCGCCCATAGTGCCGAAGTTTGACTTATCGATTGAGAGGAAGGTAGTCTTTTTGTCATCAAAGAAGAGCTCAATGGTACCGGTTGGACCATTGCGGTGTTTTTCAATCATGATTTCGGCAATGTTAGGCTTAGTTGATTCTTCTTTTTTGATTTTATCGTCTCGGTGAATGAACATAACCACATCGGCATCCTGTTCAATGGAACCAGAGTCTCGGAGGTCAGAAAGACGAGGTTTACCTCCACGTTGTTCAACAGCGCGAGAAAGTTGGGAGAGAGCGAGCACTGGTACTTCAAGTTCTCGAGCAAGTTGCTTCAAAGATCGAGAAATTTCAGTTACTTGCTGGACCATATTGTCAGCGCCATGTTTTTGCGTCGGCTGCATCAGCTGGAGATAGTCGACGATAATTAAACCAAGACCTTTTTCGCTTTTTAATCGGCGGGCCACTGAACGCATTTTCAAAATATTATTAGCTGGATGATCGTCAATGTAAATGGGAGCTTTTGCCAAACGATCAATAGCACTTCTCATAGCTTCAAAATCGCTTTCAACTATTTGCTTACCAGTGCGAAGTTTCCATGAGTCTACACGCGATTCAGCAGCTAGGAGCCTATCAACGAGCTGCTGGGAGCTCATTTCAAGAGAAAAGATACCAACGGGAGTATTGTGCAGTACGGCAGTCTGGCGGGCAATATCGAGGGCAAGCGAGGTTTTACCCATTGAAGGCCGGGCAGCGAGAATAATAAGGTCTGATTTTTGAAAGCCGGCAAGCTTATTATCGAGTTCCTTAAAACCAGTTGGGATACCGCGCATTTCATCTTTTGACTTGTGAAGTTTATCCAAACGATCCCAGGCTTCGGCAATAGTTTCACGGAGTTCTAAAAAGCGGTGAGCGCTCGAGAAATTGGTTACCTGGAAAAGACTTTTTTCTGCTGAATCGAGAATGTGCTCGAGGTCATCAGCTTCATCGTAGCCAAGATTTGAAATTTCTTCGGCACTTTCAATGAGATTGCGCATTAAATACTTTTTCTGAACAATTTCGGCATAATATTTAGCATTGGCTGCTGAAGGAACGGTGTTTACAAGTTCAGTCAGATACGTAGCGCCGCCGATTTGATCGAGTTGTTCTTTATCGCGCAGGAATGATGATAGAGACAGAAAATCAATTGGAGTGGATTTACCGAAGAGCTCAAGCATTGCCCGGAAAATAATACGATGTTTCTCAGAGTAAAAAGATGGAGCACCGACGAAATCGATAATTTCAAACATGACATCAGGCCGGAGCATCACCGAGCCAAGCAAAGCCATCTCAGCTTCAATACTCTGAGGAGGGATTCGAAGATAGGGAGTGTTTTTAACGAGTTGTCGCTCTGGCATATTCAAATTCTATCACAGCAACATGTGACGCTTATAGGAGCGCAAGTATTACAAAACTGTGGATACTGTGGATTACTTTTTCAAACTTGTAAAATACGGCTGAGGCTATAGTTTTTTTACTCGAGGACCTTCATCGGTATCTTTCACTTCAAACCCCAGATTTTTGATTTTGTCACGGAGTTCATCTGACTTTTGGTAGTCTTTACTTTTCCGAACTTTTTCGCGTTCTTCAATGAGTTGTTGAACATCATGTGGAATTTCTACTTTATGGATAGTATCTAAGCCAAGCCCAAGGACTTTATCAAATTCTACTAATGTCGCTCTTTTATCTTGGGAGAGTACTGATGTATCTTTTAATAATTCCCAAATTAATGCTACGGCTTTTGGTGTATCAAGATCATCATTAATAACATTTTTAAATCTATTTAAATATTCTGAGTTTGGAGTGCCAATTTCTAAGCCGAGGACAATAACATTTTCTATGAGTCGCTTATACGCAGTCTGAGCCGCTCCAAGAGCCTCCCATGAAAAATCAACTTGGGTTCGGTAATGGGCAGTCAAAAGCCAATAGCGATAGGCCAGGGGATTAATATTCTTCTCTTTTAGTGTCTGGAGACTCAGAAAATTGCCAGCAGATTTTGCCATTTTTCCTCCTTCTATATTAAGAAATGCATTATGAATCCAATAATTAGCAAATTCACAGCCGCAGGCATTTTCAGACTGAGCAATTTCGTTATTGTGATGAATAGGCGCAAGATCAATACCACCAGTGTGAATGTCAAAATGCTGGCCAAGGTATTTTTGAGACATAGCAGAACATTCAATATGCCAGCCGGGAAATCCCTGACCCCACAGACTCGGATATCCTAAGTTTTTATTAAATTTCCACAAAGCAAAATCTCGAAAGTTTTTCTTTTCAGAATTTTCATTGATACGAGCGTGTGAATCATCGGCAGCAATACCACCCAATTTTCCATATTGTGCATCTTTTGATGTATCAAAATAAACTCCATCTGATGTCGTATATGTAAATCCTTTTTCTTCAAGTTTTTTAATTAACTCAATATTCTCATTAATATGCTCACTCGCTTTAGGTAGATGAGTTGGGGATTTAATATTGAGTTCCTTCAGATTTTGCTTAAATGCCTCAGTATAGAAGTGAGCCAATTCATTCATTGCTTCAATGGTAATAGGCTTATTCTCTCTTTTTAAGCCTTTTGTCATTTTATCTTCCTCTTCGCTGCTTGAATCAGGATTTAACTGCCCCACATCTGTAATATTCATTACTTGGGTCACTTCAAAGCCATTATGCTCAAGGGCTCGTCGTAAAATATCAGATGTCAAAAAAGCTCGGAGATTACCGATATGTATATAGTCATATACCGTTGGACCACAACTATATATGCCAACGTGGTTCTCTTTGATAGGTTTAAATTCTTCTTTTTTTCCACCCAACGTATTGGTCAGCTTGATCATGTTGAAAAATTATAGCCTTTTTAGAGCGTGTTTACAAACATACATTTTTTTGCGATACTCCTTATATATGTCGTCTTTTTCAAAACGATTCGCAGCTGTGGTTATTGGTGCTGCTCTAGCAGCCAGTTCTTTTATTGCTGGGGCCTATTATGGCACTCGCCAAAGTTTTGCTCTTGAAGATTTTACCGGTGGTATTTCAAATAAAGAACTTGCGAAACCCAATGGTGTTGATTTCGCTCCTTTCTGGCAGGCCTGGAATATTCTGAATGATCGGTATGTGCCTACAAAAAAGAGTGCCTCAACGACACCAACCACGGACCAAGCAAAAGTCTGGGGCGCAATTAAGGGATTGGCTGAAGCTTACGGTGATCCATACACTACTTTTTTCCCACCACAAGAAGCATCGGATTTTAAAGCAGAAATCAGTGGTGCTTTTGAGGGAGTGGGCATGGAGGTAGCGATCAAAGATAATATCTTAACGGTTGTCGCTCCTCTAAAAAACACACCCGCCCAAAAAGCAGGCCTTAAGCCGGGGGATAGGATTCTTAAAATCAATGATTCGATTACCGCCAAATTAAGTGTTGAAGAAGCTATTCGCCTGATGCGTGGTAAAAAAGGAACGGAAGTTCGTTTAACTATTTTAAGTGCTGAAGCGAAACAACCGAAAGAAGTAAAAATTGTTCGTGATACTATTTCTATTCCAACACTTGATACAGAAAAGCGGGCTGATGGTATCTTTGTTATCAAGCTCTACAACTTCTCGGCAAATTCAGCCAATCTTTTCCGTAATGCTCTCGAAGAATTTGCACGTTCTGGTAGCAATAGGCTTGTCCTTGATCTCCGAGGTAATCCTGGAGGATATCTCGATGCTGCTCTTGATATGGCTAGTTGGTTTTTGCCAAAAGAACAGATTGTTCTTCGCGAAGATTTAGGTGACGGCAAAGAAGAAATCCATTACAGCAAAGGCTATGATATTTTCAATAACAATTTGAAAATGGTCATTCTTGTTGATGGTGGTTCTGCCTCAGCCTCAGAAATTTTAGCCGGTGCTCTTCAGGAACATGGTATTGCCTCACTTGTCGGTGCAACAACATTCGGTAAGGGTTCTGTTCAGGAGTTAGTAAACTTAACACCTGAAACGGCTTTGAAAATTACTATCGCCCGATGGCTGACCCCAAAAGGCAATTCCATTTCAGAGCAGGGCCTGAAGCCGGATGTTGAAGTGAAGGTGACTGAAGAAGATGTCAAAAATCAAGTTGATGCCCAAATGAATAAGGCTGTCGAACTATTAAAAGCTAGATAACAAAATATGAAAGTAATACTTTTACAGGATGTCCGCAAGGTAGGTAGAAAATTTGAAATTAAAGATGTAGCAGACGGCTATGCTTTGAATTTTCTTATTCCAAGAAAATTAGCTGAAGTTTCTAATAGCTCAAACACTCGAAGAGTAGAGCATATCAAAGCCAAAGATGAAACCAATAAAAAAGTCCAAGAAGAACATGTATTGAAAAATCTCAAGGCTCTCGATGGAGCTAAGATCGAAATCAAAGAAAATACCAATGAGAAGGGCCATCTGTTTAAAGGAGTAAATAAAGAGGAAATTGCTCATGCTCTAAAAGTTCAAGGCCATTCAGATATTACTCCGGAATATATAATGCTCGAGAAGCCTATTAAGGAAGCAGGGGAATATTCTATTGAAGTCAAAGTCCAGGAAACTGCCGCGAATTTTAAACTCGTCATTTCAGCGAAGTAAAATAAAAAATATAAAAGAAAAAACCCGACCGAGGAATCGGTGCGGGTGGCTGGAATTTAGCGCGTAGGTGTGGGGCGTCCTGAGTCCTTAAACACATTGTCGATTACCTGTTGCAGGAAATCCCACAGCGCGTTATCAGTGCTCGGAATCAAACCGTACATGCTGTTGTTGAACGGCGGAGCTGCCGGCCGGTGGAAATCAGTTGGGCTCGATCCCCAGACATAGACCCGAAGTTCCTTTCTTGATACCAGGCTCGGGTCTGTAGAAAAGTGAATAGTGACTCCGTTCGCCTTCGGATGCCTGAGCACTAAAGCAATATATCCTCGCTGAGGGGTTTTGCTGCCCAGGTCGTAGCCAGTAGCACGAGCCATAGCCAGGACCTGTTCTTCATTCTGGAAGTACAGCACGTGACCTCCTTGGTCAGTGGTTGAGCCGATCTTGTCTGATTATTAATCAGGTGTATGAATATGTCAAACAAAAACCCCTTGATAGGGGCTTTGTTTTAGAGAACGCTAACCATTTTGCGACTGACGATGCGGCCGTCGAAATTCGTTTTGCGCTTGTCTTTGAATTCTACCTTGCCATCTTTGAGAGCAAAAATGGTGTGATCTTTACCAAGAGCGACATTCTTGCCAGCAAGATACACTGTGCCGCGTTGTCGGACAATAATCATGCCGATTCGAGCACTTTGACCATGGTTAAGTTTAACCCCTAGATATTTTGGGTTTGAGTCCCGTAAATTTTTCGCTGTTCCGCCGGCTTTTTTGGTTGCCATACCTCGTAATTTCCTAAACTTTGTTTATAATGTAGTGACAATGATCATACATGATATTCCTGAAAAAGGCAAGAACCCGCTTGAAAAGGCATTTATTCCACTTCTGATGCTCTTGACCTTAAGTGCAGGCTGGGGTGCATACGAGCTTTTTTCCCTCCAAAAGGCTAGTATTCCTATCAAACTTACGTATAATAACAGTCTGGCCGCCAGTGCTTTTGATTCAAGCTCAGTCCGAGCGAGTACTACTACCGGAGCATATGTTGCCTCAAAAAACGGCAAGGCGTATTATCTTGTTACCTGTACCGGAGCCAAACGTATTCTAGATAAGAACAAGGTTTTTTTTGAAACTCGGGAAGCGGCTGAAAGAGCAGGCTTTCAGGCAGCTAAAAATTGTCCTGGATTATAATTTATATAATATAAACACTGTTTAGATGAAACGAATCGCTCACAAAACTGCATTACATTGCGCTGGCTGGTCCTGCATCCTTTTTGGTATTTTGGCTGGATTTCTGCCTCTTATTCCGGGTTTTGTCTTTGTGATAGTTGGAATCTACCTACTTGGCCAAGCATCGCTCTGGCTTTGGAATCATATCGAACGTCTTAAAATCAAATTCCCGCGTTTTGCCTTTCAATACATGCGAATTGATACTAAAATCAGTAAGTACATTAAACGCGCGCACTAATGCAAGAAATAAACAAAGATATAGCCGGACAGATTTTGGCTGAAATTAAGCTGGCTAAGAAAATTTTAATGCATTGTCATCCGAGTCCTGATGGTGATAGTTTAGGAAGTACATTAGCAATGTCACATGTCCTTAAAGCTATGGGCAAAGAGCCTACTGTTATTAAAGGTGACTCTGATTTGCCGAAATATCTTTCAAAGCTGCCTGGATACGATACTATTGTGCTTAAGAATATCTTTGAAATAGACCTTAAAGATTTCGATCTTTTCTTGGTTCTTGATACCGGCTCACCAGATCGCGTCTCAAAGATTCAGCCTCTCACATTACCTCTGCCAATAAAAACTATTCTTATTGACCATCATATTTCAAATCAGGGTTTCGGCGATATTAGTCTTATTTTGAGTGACTATTCCTCAACGTGTGAAATACTCTATGATCTTTTGGAAATGTGGCAGATAGATCTTTCGCCACAAGCAGCAGTATGTCTTTTTGTAGGTATATATACCGATACAGGAGGATTCAGATATAGAACATCGAAAACTTCACCGCCAGCCGAAACTATTGGTAAGGCTGCAAAATTGGCCCATATTGCTCCGAATTATATCGATATTCTCCATTCAATGGAGAACAGCAACACGAAAGGCAGACTGATTGCCCAGGGCCTACTTCTTCATTCAATCGAGACACATTTCAATGATAGTGTTGCTTTTGTATCAGTATCAAAAGCCGAACTTGATGCGCATAAGATTACCCTTGATGACATATCAGGTTTGGATGTAGCCAATCAGCTAAAATCTGTCATTGGCTGGAATATGGGTATTAGTTTTATTGAGAAAGAGCCAAATTATATAGGTATAAGCTTCAGGAGCCGAGATCCTGAACGCTATGATGTTGCAAAAGTGGCTAGCTTTGTTAAGGGTGGGGGACATAAGGCTGCTGCTGGGGCTCGAATTTTGGGCACTCTCCAAGAAGCTAAGGATCAGGTGCTCAAAGCTATTGCTGAAACCTACCCGGATCTTAAGCCAGGTTTGTGATTTCATCATAAATCTGTCAAATCGTCAAATATCGGTAACACCCTGAATGTGAAAAATAGGCCTATACAGGGCCTTTTTACGACACTTGCAATAAGTGAAAATACCTCAAAAATCATTGACTTTAAGGATGAGGTATGCTATACTTATTGGGAATCAGAGAGCGTCTCTGGTTTTTTATTTGGGAGGTCTATTAGACTAATCAAATACCTATGTTTACATTCACAACCAGTCTTGTTCTTATTCTTGCCACTGTTACCGCTTCTACACCAAATACCGCTCTAACCCCTGGAATTCAAAACTCATCAATCGTCGAGACAGCTTCAAATATGATGCTGACCGCTGATCAATCAGTCTTTGATGAAGCTTCACTTGCTACTGCAAAGTCTGAAAAGAAGGCTCCGAGTGTTGAAAAGTATGTTCGCGCATACTTTGCCAAAACTCCGATCCTTGCAGAAATTGCCTACTGTGAGTCACGCTTTACCCACTATACCTATACAGGTACCGTGGTTCGAGGAAAGATTGTTCACGAAGACGTTGGTGTCATGCAGATTAACGAGGACTACCACTTGAAAACTGCTGAGAAGCTTGGATATAACATCCATTCGCTTCAAGGAAACCTTGCGTATGCCCAGTATCTCTATGAGAGACAAGGTGTACAACCATGGTCAGCTTCGGCTCCATGCTGGAATAGATAAGACTTAAAAAACAAAACCCCGTACCGTAAGGTGCGGGGTTTTGTTATGGAGAGTTTTTTATTGACCGGATTTTATGGAATGATACACTGAGCATTGGACCTGAAACCAACGGAGGTGTGCGCCGGAAACAGCCGGGCCAGACTCTCTCCTGTAGGTGGATCACACAGGGCCCGATTGCATGATGCAGTCGGGCCCTGTTTACTTACATCTGCTAATTTTGTTATATTTTTCACATTAGCTCTGCTATAATTAACATATGAAAAACACAATAATAATTGTTCTCGTTTTATTAGGAATTTATTGGTTGTTTGATCACACTGCTCCCTTGCCGCTTAATCATGCATCTTTTGGTTTGTATAACCATGGTGTTCATAGAATTATCGGCGTTGTCTTTTTGGCAGTAGCAGCATTCTTTACCTGGAAGTGGAAATCTAAAAGCTAGCGAGAATTATTTTCTAATTGTTTATAGACAGTCTCTGAAATTGTAGAGATTACTTTTTCTAGTTTACTAAAATCCTTGCCTTTAGTCATGACACATAAAAAATAAGGGTTACCTGGCCGGTAAATAATTCCGCAATCGTGAAGTTGTCGGGAAATAAGTGAGCCGTCAGGACGAATATCCGTATGTTCTCCGAATTTATGGGCCACAGTTATTTCATGTGGCACTCCGGCAACTAATCCTTGAGTAAACGTCGTTTGTGTTAAGAGGAGTAGTGCCCGTTCAGATATACCTCGTGATAAAAAAGATGAGTTATAGAGGGTTCTGAAAAGAACGGAGTAAGACTTTGGAGACATAAAATCAATCAGCTTTTCTTGAGGTGGCGGAGGCAATTGTAGAGAATCATACACCAAATCAAACCCTTTGCGATTAGCTTTCACTAAGCTATCGGTGGCAATGTTATCAGATTCAGTAATCATTTTTACAATAAGGTCTTCTACGCTGTACTGACCGCTCTTTGGAATGCTTATTGGTTTATAATGCTGTCCTAATTGATCAGCTACTGCATACGTGAGTTTGGTTGATAAAATAGAAGGCTCAGTTTCCGCTAATCGTAGATATGAGAGCATCACCAAAACCTTGAGCATACTTGAAGGCTCATAGGCTACATCTTCATTAATACCGGTCCACAAACCGGTATTCAACTCGCGAAAATAAACAGAAACTGAATCTGCCGATTGATTATTGAGAATAGTCTTTATCTCGGTATCGAGACTTTTTCTGAGTGGATTATACACCAATGATCGACTCTGAGTTGTTTCAGTATAGAGAACGGGATTTATCAACACTGAACCAGCATTTTCACGCACTTGTTTTACAATTTGTGGAAGGGCTGAATTACTTATATGAGCTTCTACAAGCCAACCTGTTGCAAGTCCACCTATAAAAAATACAGCAAGGGCAGTGATATAGATGGACCGTTTTTTGGGCATAACCCATTATGTCGTATCATTGTAGTAAATTCAACCAGGATAGTCAGACGCTATTTTGAATCTGGTATACTTTAGTTATGAACTACTGGCTTTTGAAAATTGAGGCGGCTTGCTTTTCAATCGATGATATGAAAAGGGAAAAGAAAGTGCCCTGGACGGGTATTAGGAATTATCAGGCTCGGAATTTTATGCGAGACAAGATGAAAGTAGGGGACTTAGCACTTTTTTATCACTCGAGTGCTGATCCAACAGCTGCGGTTGGTGTGGTGAAAGTAGTAAGTGAAGCATATCCTGACCCAACCCAGTTTGATAAAAAAGATGATCACTTTGATCCGAAAGCAACTAAAGAAAAACCAATGTGGTCTGTGGTTGATGTCCAGTTTGTTAGAAAATTTAAACAACCAATCTCGCTCCATCAGATGAAAATTCGACCTGATTTAGTTGGTATGTCTGTCACTCAAAAGGGAAGCAGGCTGTCTGTTTTGCCTGTCTCAGAGAAGCATTTTAAAATAATTGAGGAATTGGGTAATAAAATAAGTAGCTTCGCAGCCTAGCAAAAATTGCAAGGTCCTCGGGTCTCCTGCCTTCGGCAGGCCAGACCATTGCAATTTTTGCTAGGCCGCTTCGCTTGTAACAGATTCAACATTTAACCGTCTAAAATTCTGTTATTCATTAAATGACGTGTTATGAAATATGGATTTACCTGCAGCGCTTTCGACCTCTGCCACGCTGGGCATATGCTCCTATTTAAAGAAGCAAAACGAAATTGTGACTATCTAATAGTAGGACTTCAAGAAGATCAGTCGGTTGATAATCATATTAATATGCAATACAGAGGTAAGCTCAAACCTCAGCCGATTATGTCATTGGCAGAGCGCAAAACTATTCTTGAAGGCATAAAATATATAGATGAAATTTTTGTCTATCGTGATGAAAAAGATTTGTATAAAAATATTCAGAGACTAGCCAAAGAGGGGAAGTATCAGATTAGATTTATTGGTGATGATTACAAAGGTAGACATTATACCGGTGATGATATTGCCCATGAAATTTACTATGTTAGCCGCGATCACGGCTATTCAACCTCAGCATTACGTCAGCGCGTATACGAAGCCGAAAAGGCTCGCCTCGAATCTGAAGCGCCTCAAGAATCAAAGCAAAAAGCTCCAGTACCACCACTTGGCTCTCTTAAAATCGCTAATGCCTAAACGAGGGCTTTTAACTTCTTAATAAATTCTTTTACTTCCTCGAGATTTTTGCCGCCGGCAGCTAGGCGGACGAGGGGTTCGGTATTAGATGGTCTCATATTAACCCAGATGTGTCCCATATCGAGGGTGATACCTTCAATGGTTTCTATTTTAGCTTTGTGACCTTCGGCTAATTCTCTAACTTTAGGCTCAAAATCTTTCCAGGTTTTGTCGCCAAGTTTAATATCATCATTTTCAATATATTGTTCCGGCAGGCTTTTCATGAAATCTGAAAGGGAAGCGGCTAGGGTTGAAACAATATTGGCCATAACGATCATTGAGAAGATACCAGAATCACTGCCGAAAAAATCAGAATAATAATAGTGGCCGGAAAATTCTCCAGCTGCATTAGCTTTGTGTTCTATAATTTTCTCTTTTATATAACGTGTGCCAATTTTTGAACGGATAAGATCTTTTTCAGGGAATACTTTGATGTATTCGAGGGATTTATAAACCCATTCATCTGCCACATACGGTGGTTTGAAATGCTTGAACAGCAACACACAAACCATAAATGAAGGCATGAGTTCTCCCAACTCATCAACAAAAAATGCCCGGTCACCATCAGCGTCATATGCTACACCAAAGTCAGCTCGCTGCCTTATAACTTCAGCACTGAGTCCAGTCAGAGCACCATGAATGAGCGGATTTGGTCCATGAGCAGGGAATTCAGGATCAGGTGTGTCATTAGTCAGCACAAGCTCAAGGTTCGGAATATCTCTCAACTCATTGAGGACTAGGCTTGTCGTACCATTAGAACAATCACAAATAACTTTTAAGTTTTTCTTCAGGGTCAGATGATTTTTCAGAAAATCAGCGTAGAGCGTAAAATAATTCATGATAATTTTTTGATAGTCTGTAATACCTCAGTGCCTGGCACCATAACTGCTCCTTGGTGAACAACTTTGATCCCATTATATTCTTTGGGATTGTGTGAGGCTGTGACCATACATCCACCGCTGGCCTTATAATTATTTACTAAAAAATAAAACATTGGAGTAGTAGACAAGCCGATTATTCGGGTGCTGATTGCCTTTCCGAGCTTTTGAGCTTCGCTTGAAATACTTTGCTCCAATATATTCATGAGTTCGGTTGAACCATGACGAATGTCATGAGCCAAGATGATTTCGCCCTTATCGAACATATGGGCGCAAGCTCGGCCGATCAGAGCGGCTATTTCCTCATTAACCTCAGTCGGATATATACCACGAATGTCATAGGCTTTGAATATGCTTGTATTCATAAAAGTATTGTATACTAGAAGTTATGAATATGGAAAATTTTCGATCGACAGAATCTGTCGAAGGTTTTAAAAATAAAGAAAAGAGTGTATTAGGTGAGTATGTTACAAGATATGGTCTTCGAGCTATGGGCGGAGTCCTAGCTTTAATGGCTGGTGGATGCTCAGCCGAACAATTACATGATGCTCGAGCAGAATTGGATCGAATGAATCACAATGCGCGAGTTGATAATGCTCCAGTTTACAAGGGCTATGAGCACAGAATAAATGCAGAAGGCGCAATCGGTACGCATGGTGCTCGGGTTGAAGTGCGCGAAACAGAAACTCATTATGGCTTGAATCATCCCGACCGCCACCATAAAGAAAATCACCGAGATCGAGGACATAACAGACCAAGTGACGATCCAAGTAGACGCCAGAATCCTGATAGACGCTCTAACGAAAAATAAGCATTATGACAAATTACGAACGCATAAAAGCGAAGGTGCAGGATTCTTCGATTGAGCAAAATGATAAACAGATTATCTTAGACTTTTTTGCCGAAGTTTCAGACGAAAACTTAGTAGAAATTGCCGATTTGTTTGAACAAAAGCCGGAATGGGTAAAAATCTTTAATGATAATCGTAAGGCCAAGTTGAAGGCATTTGCTTCCGGCGACGAATCTGAACTTAACGAAATTCTTGAACAAGAAAAAAAGTACTTGAATGAATTGACGTATGGGTTAGACTAGAGATATGAGTAGACTTCTGGTTATTGTTTTGGTTCCCATTCTTGTTGGTCTCGGTTTCTATTTTTATACCCGAGAAGATCCGTCACAAATAAAAAATTATCCCGGCCAGGGCAAAACCATTGTTGCTTTTGGTGATAGTTTGGTGGCCGGAACCGGCGCAACATACCATAAGGAGTTTGTATCACTTCTTTCCGAAAAACTTCGCATACCTATCATTAATGAAGGGGTTATCGGTAACACTACTCGTGATGGTTTGGCTCGTATCGATGATGTCTTGAAGCACGATCCTAAACTGGTCATTATACTTCTTGGTGGTAATGATGTCCTCAGAAAAATTTCCAAAGAAGAAACATTTCAAAATTTAGAAAAAATAGTTCAAAAAGTTCAGGATTCCGGTTCAATGGTTTTACTTATTGGTATTCAGGGCGGAGTACTGCGTGATCCCTATAAAGAAGAATTTGAAGCGCTGTCGGAAAAATACCAGACAGCCTATGTTGAAAGTGTCCTGAATGGCATGATTGGTAAACCTGAATATATGTTTGATGCTATTCATCCTAATGATGTTGGCTATGCCAAAATTGCCGATAGACTCTATCCGATAGTGATCAGGATGCTTTTTTAATATGTAAGGAGGCCAGGGCTCAAGCGTCTCATATGCTTTCCGACGGGTTGATACGATGTGACGCATATGAGATCGCTTAAAATATCATTATTGGTCTGTATTACTCTTTCTGCCGCAGCAATACCAATACGGCTACGAGACACTGAAGCGGCACTTGTAAAAGGCGACTCAGAAAAGCGGTATATGAGCTATCTCGAAGCACCTGCCTCACCGGTTTCATATGCTGAATATTCTCAGGAATTCAAACCCAACGTTAAAACCATTTCATTACGTTCATTAAATAAACCTCTGGCATACATTCTCCAAAAAATAGCCGATTGTGAATCAGGCAATAATCCTCAAGCCAAAAATCCACATAGTTCAGCTAAGGGACTTTTACAAATTATTGACGGTACCTGGAAGAGTTTCCAATGTGAAGGCTCTGCTTTGAATCGCGACGATAATTTTCAGTGCGGTATGAAAATTGCCACCCTTTCGGGCCTTCATCATTGGAATGCTTCTCGAACATGCTGGAATACGTCTTTATAGGCCCTTTTATAGCAAGCAAGCCTACGGTATAATGGTGTTACCATATGACAGGCAAGTTCGTAGTATATAGTAGCGCCTGTGTAGGTATACACAGATGCAATATAACGAGAAAGAACTAATTGAAATGAGCCAACGTGGCAATAGTGAGGCTTTTGGCCGAATCTATGACCGTCACGTTAAGACTATATACGATTTCATCTTCTATAAGACCCGCCACAGAGAAACGGCGGAGGACATCACCAGCCAGACATTTTTTAAGGCATTAAAAAATATCAGCTCGGTTGATGCCGATCGTTCAATACTTTCTTGGCTGTACAAAATTGCCCACAATAGTGTTCTCGACCACTATAGGACAACCCGTCACCAAGATGATATCGACGATTGCTATGATTTGTCAGATGATACCGATGTGGTCGGTGAGCTCGATAATGCCGAGGAGGTTGAGCGGGTGAAGAAGTATCTTCATGCGCTCACGCCTCTTGAGCGGGACATTGTTATTATGCGAGTGTGGCAGGAACTTTCCTACAAGGAAATTGCAGATATTATCGGTAAGACTGAAGCCAATTCGAAAATGATTTTTTCCCGGACGCTCAAAAAGCTGCGCACGCTGATGCCTCTGGCCATGATGTTGTTATATATTTTTCATACATACTATGGAGCCTAATCTTCCTGAAAATTTTAAAGATATCGAAAAATTCTTACGTGAAGCTAAACCTGACACACATTTTAGTCCGGTTTTTGCTGCGCGCCTTCGAGATGAATTGGTAGTTAAAAAATCCTCATGGCTTTCGCCCTATGTTTCATTATTCGGAACTGGTTCATTTCAGGCCAGTTTAGCCGGAGCATTGGTAGCAATTATTTTTATTACACCGTTGACCTATTTAGCAACACGAGAACTATATGTCGGTAGTGATGCTGAAACCTATGTAAAAAATATTACCTCAGGTCTAAGTCTCAAGCAGCAAGTTAACAGCAAGGGTATGAATGCATTCGGTAAAATTTCATATATTCAGCCTTCTGGCGAATCGACTCCGGCTATGAGTGCTGCTCCAACTTTAAATGCACAAGCAGCACCTGATCCTGCTGCACGTTCATTTGGTAAGGGAGGCGCTGCAACAAGCATGGTAGTTGATTATTCTTATACTGGTGATGATCTTAAGCTTGATACTGAAGAGGGTAAAGTATTTATGCGTGTTAAAAATACTGAGGCCGGCAAACAACTTGCAGAATTTATTAAAAAATCAAATTTCGGTTTAGTTGATATGCCGTCATTCTCATCGGTTGGACTTCAGAATATTCAGCTTTTTGAGGATAAGCCATTTGGGTATTCAATTAATGTAAACTTTGACGAAGGTAATATTTATATTGCTCCTGATTATCGAAAATGGGATGTATCACAAGAACGTGCACCACTTTCTGCCTCACAACTGCCGGCAGATACAGATATCATTACTATTGCTGCTGATTTTATAAAACAGCATGGCATTGATGTTTCAACCTATGGCAAACCAATTATTGAAAACAAAACAAATGAAGGTAATGTTATTAATGTAACCTATCCGCTTATTCTTGAGGATATGGATGTCTATGATGAAAGCGGCAATGCCTATGGTCTTCATGTAGGTGTTGATCTTCTGCTCAAGCGTGTTGTTAGTGTCAGCGATTTAACATCTCAGGTATATGAAAGCTCAAATTATCCGCTTGAGACTAATGCTAAAAAAGTAATTTCTGCCGCAACAGGGGACTCAAAATCTGGTACGACTACAGAAACACTTGAATTAAAAACTCCAAAACGAGTGTTGATGCGTCACTTTATATACTCAAATAAAGGAGTTGCAACAGAGCTTTATGTACCAGCATTACTCTTCCCCATAGAGCAGAAGAAGGGCATTGTGCAGTATCAAAAGAACGTTGTAGTGCCTCTTATTAAAGATGCTTTAGCAAAAATGATCCAAGATACTGAAGTTCACGTTCTTGGTACAACTACATCAGCCGTCAATAATACCGATTTGTAAAGATGAAATAGGAAGCGGTCTGTAGTATACTAGCCGTATCAATGAACAGGTTAGTTTACGGCGGTATCGGTATACTTCTATTGGCAGTTGGTATCGGTCCTATACATTTAGTTGAAATTCAGGAGAAGGCTACTCTAAGCCACTCTGTCGCTATTTCAAAAGTCTCAGCTCAAGTTACAAAACCTCTACAACCCGCAGAGCCAAAGCGGCTTATTATTCCTGTACTTAACGTTAATGCCCCTATCCAATCTATGGGTCTTGATGAGGGCAAAATGGCCGTACCAAATAATTTTAGCGATATAGGCTGGTATAAGTACGGAACAATTCCGGGGAATAAGGGTAGTGCTGTAATGGGCGCTCATGTTGATAATGGTGGAAGTGTTCGAGGAGTATTTAAGTATCTCAAGGATGTAGCCCCTGGAGATGACATATATGTTACTGATACAGAAGGCACGACACGTCATTTTCGAGTTAGTGATCGAAAAGTATATCCCTATCAAACAAAAATCACGGATGAGGTTTTTTTACAGAATGATAAGGTTAGGCTTAATCTCATAACGTGTCACGGAAAATTTTTACCTAAGGAAAATACCTATAATCAACGCCTTGTTGTCTTCGCAGAATTAGTGACGAGTTAAAAATATTAATGGTAGCTTAATGCTGAAGCCGTATAATTGAACTATTAATAGTTCAATCAACAATCAACATGAGTTATTATCAAACTATTTTTCAAAATCGTACTGAAGCCGGATCCTATCTCGCCGAATATTTATTTTCATATAAAGATAAAAAACCCTTGATACTCGGCATAGCACCTGAGGGTGTGCCGGTAGCCTCAAAAGCTGCAGAGATTCTTGAATCTCCGCTTGATGTTATTGTTGCGCGGACACTATTTGCTCCAGGTAATAAACATATAGTCTTAGGAGCAATTGCGGCAGGGGATGTAGTTGTTGTTGATCGATCTATTCAAATCTCACTTGGTCTCAGCGATAATGATATGAATAAACTTATTGAAAGTGAACGGAAAGAAATGGCTGCGGACATGATTCATTATGGTAGTGGCTCGCATGTTGCTCGGGTATCATCGCCGCATACACTTGTCGTGGTTGATGATGGCTTGGCTTCAAGTGTTACTATACGAGCTACCATTGAGGCTGCCAGAATTTTATACAATCCACAGCAACTAGTTTTTGCTTCACCGATTTGCGCATATGATACCTTGGAATCTATTAAATCAATTGTCGATGACATTGTTGCAGTCAACACTCCTAAGCATGTGTATTCGATAGGGAATTGGTACTACGAATATGATCGAGTGTCAGAAAAAGATGTCAAAGAATATCTTAAATCTAAGGCGTCTAAATTTGTCTTTAGTTAGTTGATAAAAATTAAAAAAGATGTAATGTTCACTCTGGATATACCGTTCCTTTAACCGGAGGTTGTGATGAAAGCTCTCGATTTAGCGCGGGCTGAAGCCTGCACTCAGTTGGGGGATGTCATCTACGTTCCTCACCTGCCGATGACACAAGAGTGTTATCGGTCCTTGAAGCGGGTACGTAGACAGCCGAGCATGCAGACTCTTCTCGGTAATCGACCATGGCATGTTGCATTTTCGGAGCTTATCGGGATGTATAGGGAGCACTTTACTGAAACTCAGAGTAACCCTGTCTGGTTCGAGCGGCTCGATCCTGTGCTCAGGCGTCATTTGAGCAGTTGGTATGGGTTGTTTGGGGATATCTACGAGCCGTTGTCTATAACCCCATGTGTTCCTTTGGCTGGCTTTGGGTTCACCGTACTCGAAGAAGGTATTGCCGAAGATGTCGTCAGGTCTCTCGGGCTTTTCCGGCTTGGGGGAATTCGACAGCTTGGCTTTCTCCATACTCCTCGGGTGACGAGTGATGCCCTTCAGGCCTACATGCCGGTGTATTCTCACACACGATATCTCCATATTATGTGTGTCTATGCCCTAGCAAATCTCATGGCTGAGAACAACCACCTAAGCGAGCTTGAAAAGAATACCTTGCTCGTGGCGGCCCTGACCCATGATGCTCGGACTCCTGCGGGAGGAGACAGTACCAAACGTATCAACCACACCCTCTTTGATGAAGATGCCAGCTTTGAAGCTGTTTATAAGCTGCCTGGTTGGCCCGGACTTCGAGAGCGGTATGGTTTATGCGAGAAACTGCTGTTTCGAACAATTATGGGCGAAGGGAAACTTGGCCGGCTTCTTGATCTTGCGGATAAGGCGGCCTACATTGCCTTCGATACTGCTCGCTTTCTGGATAGTGGGACTCCCTCAGCAGCTGTGTCGGAGATTCGTACTGTTCTCAATGAAGATTCCCTAGTCTGCGGACTATGGGATGCAGCTAATGTCGAAGGGGAACAGGTCATCATCAGTGATCCGGAACGGCTCCACCGGTTTTTGAGGCTTCGAGCAGGAATGTTCAAGGGCCTCTACTACAATCCGGCCAGTCGCTTTCTGGAAGATACGCTGGCGCGAATGCTCATCAGCTATTTGTTGGAAAAGGGCGTAGTTACTCCCGGCACACTCCTGCAGATGGGTGATGGTCATCTCGAACAACTCATTGATCAAGTAACCGGCATTCCAGGGCTTATGGCCGGAATTGTAACCCACCAAGCAACCCGGGTTGAAACTTTTCAGACATTGTCTCAAGCTGAAGCACGGGAAGCTGAACTCGCCTTAGACCAGGGAATCATGACACACATCGAGTCAATGTTGTGGTTAACCAAGTCAGGCGCTAAAAGTTTCTTAGTACGCGGTAAGAATAAGCAGGTGGCAACATTTGCTGAAGCTTATCCGGAACAGACAGTGAAAATTGAGGAAGGTTTGAAAGATATTCCGCCGGTGCGGCTGTATGCATTCTCAATCAGGCACTCAGGTTTGCCGAACGAGATTGTCAGACGGCTACGGAAGAGGCGTGAAAAACGAATTAAGAATTACAAGCGGAGCCACTAAATGGGGCTGCGCTTTTTTGTTGAGTTTCTTAAGCTTTTGTTCTATGCTTGAGTCAGGAACTAAACATTCACCTTCGGGTGGAAAGGAATTTCAATGAAATTTCTCATTGCTGGCTTGGCCTTGTTCATGGTTGGCTGTACTACACCTAGTGTTTCAGATCAAAACTCCCGGAAAGAGCTTCTGGGAGAATCGCGGACAGTTTATCTTGAAGAAGAGCCTTTTCGGGTCATTGTGCACGCTCTGGGTTTGTCATTTCCAACAGCGGTAGCTCATGCCAGGGGTGTGGATGTTCATGGCAATCAGCTTTTTGTGGCTCTGAACCATAATATGGGCTGGAATAAGGGTGACTTTGTTGTGTGCAGCCCTATCTACATGGACAGAATGCTTCTCGACAAGTTTTTAAAATTTCTGAGTGAGAACAGCCAGAAAAAGCAAAAGAAAGACAAAAAGGAGGAAAAGAAAACCAAATCCCAAAGGTGAACCTGGAGGGATTTTTTTATTGATATATCTTCCTGTAAGGAGGGGCTTGGTCGACCGTCCAAATTGGATATGAGTACCAAGAAGTTTTTAATTACAACAACACTTGTAGTATTGCCAGCACTTTTGCTGATTGTATATTCGCGATTTAGCACTGTTAAGGCCCAGAATGAAAGTGCATCCGAGTCATCACAATATAGTGAAGTATTTATGGCCCACCTCGATGGCAGTCAAGAAGTGCCGCCTATTTCAACCACAACAGCTATGGGCCATGCCGATATAAAAGTTAGACGAGACAATACTACTTCTTCAACTACTATTGAATACACCCTAGGCTTGCAAAACATTACTAATGTCACAGCGGCTCATTTCCACTGCGCAGCTCCAGGCCAGAATGGTCCGGTGATTGTGCCTATTTTATCTCACAGTGCAGGACAAGATTATGCCTCAAGCTCGGTTTCAGGCACTATTACTTGGGCAGATGTGTTGCCGGCAGCAATGAATTGCAGTCCAAACATTCAAACTATGGAGCATTTTATTCAAGCTATGCGTGAAGGTAAAATCTATGTCAATGTTCACACAACAGAAAATCCCAATGGTGAAATCCGCGGTCAGGTTATGACAGGCAATTTGATGCCAATGATGCCAAGCGCTACGTCGACGGCGACATCAACTATGCCGACGCCTACTCCAACACCCACACCAACTCCGAGCCCAACGCCAGTAGCGACTTCGACTGATACAACAGCAACAACCACCACGCCATTTTCAACAGGCTTGCCAGGACATTATTTTGTCTTCGTGTCACCTGACTCATATTATAAAATGCAGGGCGGAGCAGTTTCATTTACAGGCACACACTTTTATCCTGGAGAAACTGTAACCATTCGGCGCGATGGAACTGTTGTGGGAACTGCTGTAGCCAATGCTTCGGGACAATTTATGACAGGCAACGTAGATATCCCATATGCATCTGGTCAAAGAAGTTTCACCTTTATTGGTTCAGTCAGCAATATTTCATTTCCGGTTGGCATCTGGGTTGATGGTTCAAACCCATGGCTAAGCTTGAGCACCTATTACGCTGGAGATGCTGCACCTATCACTATTACTGGACATGGCTTTGGCAGCGGGGAAGAGGTCACCGTTTGGTTTGATGGCATGAATCGCGGGATGGTCCTGACCTCACAAAATGGAGAGTTTAGCTTAACAACAGTAGTGCCGGATAATACCGCTGGACAAAAAACTGTTGAAGCCAAAGGCTCGAGGACTGGCGCTGTAGCTCAACAAAGTTTTAGTCAGGCTTTCTAATTTTTAAAAAGTATTATAAGATGCTTATGTACTTATAAATTAAATATGTACTTATGAATCGAAATGCATTTATTGCGGTTGTAGTTATCCTTGTTCTTATTATCGCTGGAGTGGTCCTCGCAAAATCAATGGGTCAAGACCAAACCGTGGTTGAAAATCCTACACCTACACCTCTAGCTACTGCCACCTCAATTCCTTCTACAGCTTCAAGTACAGCAAAAACATATCCTCTAACCGAAGTTGCTAAGCACAATAAGAGCACAGACTGCTGGTTGGCTATTAGCGGCAAGGTCTATGATGTTACTAAATTTATAGCAAGCGGTATGCATCCAGGCGGTGAGGCAATTTTGCAAGGCTGCGGTAAAGATGCTACAACACTTTTTGAGACACGACCTATGGGTTCAGGCACACCACACTCAGCTCAGGCTCATGCTGCTTTAGTCAACTTCTATATTGGTGATTTGAAGTAAACTTCGTATAATAACTCCATGAAAGTAATTCAGCGCGAACGCGGGAAGATACTATTCCTAATCATTTTCCTATTTATTCCGCTTGGTATTTGGTTGGGTGGAGAAGGACAGCAATTTCTGTTTACCAATCTCTATACCAGCTTAACTACTATCGGCAAAATTGCCGGCATCATTGGCGTAGGTTTCTTTGCTGGCAATATGTTTTTGTCTGGACGATATAAAGTTTTGGATAGACTCTTTCACGGTCTCGATCGAGTGTATCTTTTTCATCGACAGACGGGCATTCGAGCATTTGTGCTGCTGACTATTCATCTTTTAGCTTTGACCTTCAGAAATCTGGCATTTTCATTTCAGGCTGTTATTGATTTTACGACGAGCTTTAGTAACATTCCGGTCCTTATCGGCAGGGTAGGGTATTACGGTTTTTTAGTTCTTATCATCATTACCCTTTTTGTTCGCATGAAATATGAGCGGTTGAAAAGACTGCACCAATTTATGGGCGTCTTTTTGTTTTTCGGCGGCTTACATGTCTATCTCATTCCATCAGATGTTTCGGTTAATATGTATCTGCGCTGGTATATTTTAGGTATTGTTGCTTTGGCCCTGATAAGTTATTCCTGGCGAGTATTATTGCGGCGCTGGATTATTCAGAGAACTATTGCTGACGTTATTGCAGTTAATAAGCTTGGCGACACCGTGATAGAAGTAGTCATGAAACCCCAAAAGGAGAAAGTAAATTTTATTCCAGGCCAATTTATTTTTGTAAAATTTAAACAACCTGGTTTCCCATATGAAGATCATCCATTTTCACTGACGGCTTCAACAGAAGAGCCAACCTTAAGAATCTCGGCAAAAGCCTTAGGAGATTTTACAAAAAAGCTGCCCGAATTAAAGCCTGGCGCAGAAGCTCACATTCAGGGACCATTTGGTGGCTTTAGTTTCTTAAAATCAGAAAATAAAAAACAAATTTGGATTGCCGGTGGTATTGGCATTACGCCATTTATGAGTATGGCTCGGTCATTGCGCGATAGGGTAGAGAAGGATCCTACATTAAAAGAATATGACATTACACTTTTCTACTCAGTTAAAAATGAGCCTGAACATATTTATGCAAAAGAGCTGGAAGAGATTTCACAAAAATTACCTAATTTTCATTTCATTCCTTGGGTAACTGATCGAGATGGCTTTATTAATGCCGCTAGGGTTCATCAAAAAATAAAAGTCACAGACGAAACTATTTTCATTTGCGGCCCAAAGCCAATGTTGAATGCCCTCCGCGACCAATTCCAAATTCTCGGTATTTCCAGAAGCCGTATTCATTTTGAATTATTTAAATTGCTCTAGTGTACATATATTAAATTTTGTGGTATAACACTTTCTGGAAGAGGGTTACGTGAACCACAAACAGGAGGCTTCATGCCAAGTGCCGAAGATTTGAGGATGGCTCAGCAGGCAGCTGCACTCATCGATCTGCTTGATCGGAGTGTTTTCCCAAGCAATAAGGGGAAAGTCTATGTTCTGACGGAAGAAGAACCACCAGATGAAAATGTCGAATTGAGATCATCAGGTTCAGGGCAAGCAATGTACATTCTCTGGGCCAGTGGTATCAGTCGATACTTCGCAGAACTCATGGAAGGTCGATCTGGGATAGCCTGGGAAGCCTATGTCTGGAGTTATGCGGCACAGTTTGTTCGCAGACGATTCCAGATCGATGGCATACCTACGCTGCTACGTCCCACTGATGTTCGAATGTTTCCCGAGCTTGTGGATATGAGTAGGGATGTTGAGGAAACGCTGAAGGCAACAAGTCCACATGACTTTGATCAACGCTACGATGCAGTAATAGTTGAGATTTTGACAGCAAACGAGGTAATGGATGGCAGGGATACTCTTGAACATCTGGCAGACCTTGTCAGGGTCTCACCCACAACACTAGCTCA
This sequence comes from Candidatus Parcubacteria bacterium, assembly GCA_019661945.1. Taxonomy (GTDB): domain Bacteria; phylum Patescibacteriota; class Minisyncoccia; order Phycocordibacterales; family JAKAEA01; genus JAIFWI01. The sequence goes on from JAIFWI010000001.1 coordinate 28,820, forward strand.
TTTCGCGGCACCGTAGAAACCGGTGCTTTTTAATACATTCATTGAGTTCCATCCCGATTCTTTTTCAAAAATTCGGCATAGCATTCGCTGACACGTTTGACCATTTCGCTCGGGATAGCATTTACTTTGATGTAGAAGCCAATGGTAGATGGCAATTTCTTTACTTCATCGCCTAAATGTCCAATTTGAGCATTCGTTAAGTAAATGATAGGAATAGATTTCGTATGCTTATTTGCTTGGAGCATGGTTGCCAGACTGACTCCATTCAAATCAGAGGTACTAAATAGCAAGTCCATTAAGATAAGATCTGGCGATTTATGCCGTACCTCCGAGACAATATTCTGGCTCGGAGTTGTGATGATAGAAACCTTAAAGCCTGCATCAGAAAACTTCTTAGAATACATGGCATCAAATGTAGTGTCATCATCAATGATTAAAATTTTTGTTGACATAATTTAATGATATACCTACTCTCTCGAAAGTAAAGTGAGAAAGGAAAAGAAAAAACACTCAACGAGATGAGTGTGTATTGTCAATTGCTACGGGCAATTCGTCTTATCTCATGCTGAGCGATTGCATCGGAGGGTGAGAGATGAGTATCAATTTTTTCAACCGGTATGGTTAACCCATAGCTCCGTATCTCAAGTGTGAGCCATCTAAGAAATCGATGACCCTCATCAGTGGTTCGTTCGTAGAGTGCGTCCGTGCAAATTGATTGCAATCTTTCACGGTAGTATCCAACCATGTCGGACCAGAAGCCATTAAACAGGCCTTCTGAAAAAGCCATTGCCCTTGCTTCCTGCCAATCAGCAGGTGATACAAGGCTAACCCACTCATCTAAAAAAACTCGGCATGTGGATGCTCTGTTTTCCAATACCCATTTCTCAACAGTGTCGAAAAACTCTCCAAATGTTCTAGTAGCCATACTGTCTCCTTTCAGGGGTAGGGGATCCTTCTCTCATCGTTCCTTTAATACTCTACTCTTTATTTACTGAAAAGTCTCCTTTAATTTCATACATCAAGTGATTTTATAAATTAATAGTAATAAATATTATTGCGACACTTGTCAAATGGGGACGTGAAACCTGCCTGTGGATAACTTTTGAGGGGGCCCTCTCTTCATCTTAGATATACGTCGCACAATATATCTTTTACGACTCTAATATAAAATAAATACAGCTAAAGCATGGCTTCAAATAAAAAGCCCCCGCAGGCTTAGTTCCTACTGGGACTTCGATGCACTGGGCATCATTCTTCTTTGTCGATGTTGCTGTTTGTTGAACTGGCTCCTCACCTTGGGTCCTTGTCTCGGTTTCTTGGTTCGAGCATAGACTCTGTGAGTCACACATCCAGTCAACGAAAGATCCTGCCGATCCAGCGGCGTTCTCTGGGCCAGTGCGAGCATGATGAGCATCACGTGCATGCTTGTACCCAGCGAGCCGAGCTGCATCAGTTCCATAAACGTCCTCCGTGAATGGGTTGAGAGGTTCGCGACGCCTACTGTTGAGTTTAAATCTTTATGGGTGATGGGTCAACTAATTCTGTCTATTCAAGGAGAGTTGCAATAAGATCTTCGACATTGCCGACGGCCACTCCGGCGTATGAATCAGCCGCGCCGTAATACATATAGAGCATGTTCTTTCGAATTACGGCGCCGCAAGGGAAGACCACGTTTCCAACTTGGCCTTCCCTTTCATATTTTTCTTTTGGTTCAAAAATAAAATCAGAAGATCGGGCAATAACTTTTGTTGGATCTTTTTTATCAAGAAGAGCCAATCCTGCACGATATATGCCATCATCAGAGATTCCATGATATACAAAGAGCCAGCCATATTCGGTTTCAAGTGGCGGACAAGAAAGGCCGACTTTTTTACTATCCCACATACCTGGGCGCGGTTTCATAATGACAACATGATCAGTTACTCGGGTCGGATTTATAAGATCAACAAAGCTGGCCCAAATTTCGTGATTAATACGATGAATAAAAAGATGTTTGCGGCCCTTTTTAACGGGCATAATGCAGGCATCCTTATCATCGGTGCCGACAGGAGAAATAAGAATGGATGGTTCCCAGCGCCAGCGTCGGGCGAGAAAATCATCTGCGGTGATACTGGTCATGGCTACAGCCGGCGGTTCAATGCCATTATAGGCTGTATAGGTCATATAAATTCGGTTGCCGACAAGTACGGCCCGGGCATCTTCACAGCCAGAATTGCCATTCGGCACGCCTTTTCTTTCAAATGTTTCATGCGGAGTATAGATCGGATCTTTAAGCCGCTCGCTAATCGTCACACCGTCATTTGATACGGCATAACCGATAGTCGAAGTATTATCTTCGGACATTGCTCGATATAAGAGGTGAACCTGGCCATGTAGTTCAAAGGCAGCTGGATTAAACACAGCTCTATTTTCCCAACTGTTTTTTGTTGGTTTCAAAATAGGATTTTTGGCTGAGCGGAGCAGAATCTTCTCTCGCCCACCGAGCATACTGAAAATAAGATGCGATAGGGTGACTTCAGTGATAGAAACAGTCGTATCAGTACTGCCATAAAAAATACGTAAGGTGTCCCCTTCTATAACCGCGCCAGAAGGGAAAATAGTATTTGGTACGGTGCCATATTTTTCGTATGATTCTTCCGGCACAAACATTGGTGATGAAGTTCTGCCGATTATTTTTTTAGGATCTTTGAGGTCGAGCAATACGGCTTCAATACCAAACACTTTATCCGGGCTAAAATATTTTTGAATATGAGCGTAGATCAAAAGCCAGCCATACTTAGTTTTAAGTGGTACTGCACCAACTTCGATTTGGTCGTCATCTTTACGCTTCAGGTTAACAATATGGCTATCAATATTTTTGTACCATTTATTCCAGAACTCGGCTGACCACATCTCCTCTTCCCTCTCGCATTGAGCAATAGCAATTTTTGACGGTGGTAAATCTGAATTTGCCGTTAAAATCATCGTGAATTTGCCGTTAATTTTTTCAGGAAATAAAGCCATAGCTTTTGAATTGAATGGTGTCACCAAATGCTTAGCGGTAATTGTTTCCAAATCATTGCTGACAGCTACGCCAATTTTTATACCTTCTGCATTAAACGGAAAATGAGACAGTGCCGTATAAAATGTATAATATTTGCCATTCAAATATGTTACCCGAGGATCTTCACAGCCATAGCGTTCCCATTCTTTTTCTGGAGTGATATAGGCGCTGCGATTGCCGAAATGAATGCCGTCTTTGCTGGTAGCTTTGCAAATTTGTGACATTGAGAATTGGCTATTCTCAAATCGCTCAGGTGTTGACATTGCTCGATACAACAAATGGGTCGTTGATCGAATTTGGATTGGGCAGCCATTAAAAACAGCATAAGCCTCCCAAGGATGGTCTTGGACTGGGCTCAATATTGGATTGTGGACTGAACGACGGACGACAAACATATTAAATAATTAAGGGTTGTTTAGGATTAAGTTCAATAGTAGCATCTTCTTTCACTTTCTCTAAAAATGAATCAAGCGGTGATGAGGCGACACATACGACCTTGTCTCCTCCGCCGTAATATACATACAGCTCATCATCTTTTATGATCGCTCCAGATGCGTACACCACTCCAGGCTTACCATCATTTTCATAATGCATATCAGGACACAAAATGGGATGTGATGTTCGGTATAAAATTTTCTCAGGGTTATCAGTATCTAAAATCATTGCGCCGAGTTTGTATTTGTGCGGATCAAAAACATCATTGGCATGATACAACAAGAGCCAGCCTGCCGGTGTTTTTATCGGTGGAGGCCCTGCGCCGCGAACTTTATTATCCCAATGTTGCATTCGCCCGCCGATTGGCGGTTTACTTTTTATGAATGTTTTTCCATTAAACTCGGACAATGAATCGGCGTAGTGAATAGAAATTTGAGGTGTAATGCTGTGGAGCACAGCAAATTTGCCTTTAACTTTTTCTGGGAACAGAACCCAATTCTTGTGGATTTCGCCGGGTGGAGAAATAAATTGTGGTCGCTTCCATTTCCATATTTCATTATTCAAATCTTTTTGACTGATTGAGGTTAAGGCAATACGCATTGAATTCCAGCCGCCGAAAGCTAAATACGTAACATAAATCCGCTTGCCGATTTTAACTGCCCGTGGATCTTCACAGCCTGCCCAGCCACCGCCAGAAGCGTATTCAGCCGGATTATAGGTTCGTGAGCCAGCATCTATTTCAGGTCCTGGCAGAGCGTGACCATCATGCGGCTCATATACAGGCTCATCTCGTCGAGTGAAATCAAGGCCATCTTTACTTGAGGCATAACCCAGGACTGATAAACCGCTTTTGCCGATAGCTCGGTACAAGAGGTGAATTTTGCCGTCGTCGTATATTGCCGCCGGATTAAAGACAGCTTCGTTCTCCCATTCATTTTCGCTATGAGGAGCAATAATAGGATTTTTGGGATGACGCTTAAGATAAGGTTTCTCTTTTGGCGGACTGATTGCAGTTGTAAACGGTGTGGCCAAGACTGCCGTCAGGATTGAGCCATCTTCAGTCGCCCAAAAGAGTGTGGTCCTGCCTTCGAGTGTAATAAGACCTATTGGATAGGCTCGGTGCTTGCCCGTAACCTTGACCATGGCTTTCCAGACAGGAATATCAGAACGCCAAATAATTTTGCCCGGCTCGTCTCGTGAAAAGAGTACTGCTCCTGCCTGTATCATATCAAGGGTGCCATTTGAAATGGTTGCATCATAAAACATGAGGATTCCTCTTTTGGTTATGGTTGCCCCAATAATTTTCATGTCTCCCGAATCAAAGGCATAATTGCGAGATGTGTATAAGAGTCCAGACTCTTTTGACCACTTCTTGAGATCTTTTGACTTGGCATGGGTAACGAAAAGTCCACCGAGGTACAAAATATAATTTGTTTTTGTTGTGGCATTGACTACGAGTGCGGCATCATTAGTTGAAATATCAAGTTCAGATTTCACTGACCACATGTACAAATCTTTTGAGGTGGCAATAATTAAATTCTTTTTGTGTTTTTCAGTACGAATATAGGTGGCAATCCAACCATCAACACTTTTAGCAAATTTAAAGTGGGAACATATTTTAGGATTCTCCTTTTTATCAGCAGTTATATAAATAGTAACTTCTTTGCTGATGGTTTTATAATGAGCTTCATCAGTGCTCCAAATAATTAAAAATTTTGAACTGACCGTTTTAATTTGCTTAACAAAAATACCAGTCAAACCATGATGCGACAAAACGCCGAGCGGCACTACATTTCCCAGTTTGTCTTTTATTTTTATGGGAGTCATTTTACTCGGCCATAATTATCTTTTAAACGGACAATATCGTTCTCATCGAATTCACCGAGGGAAATCTCCAGAATTTCAACAGCTTCATCCTCTGCTTTAATACGGTGATTGGTTTCTTCGGGTACTTCGATTTCATCGCCGGGTCGGCCTTTAACAACCTTATCTCCCACAGTAATAATTGGATGGCCTGAAAGAATACGCCAGAGCTCGCGTCTTTTATGGTGATATTGCAGGCTAAATTCCTGACCTGGATTAACCGTTATCAACTTTACCGTCGATGGTTCATTAAGAGTGAATTGAATAAAATTCCCCCAAGGTCTAGTTTCAGTTTTTAGAGCCATAAATAAAAGCAATCATAATGCAGTTATGTGTCTTTATTATATAACGATCTCTGCTATTAAAAAGCCCTAAAAAGCTTTAACTGTGTATATCTTTGGTTTTAATTTATCAAAAATTTATGAAAAAAGCCTCGACACTGTCGAGAGCTTATCAGATTGTACTCATAGACCGATCTTCGTTTGCCTGTCTCCTGCCAAGAGTGTAGCAAGGACTGCTCACTTTTGATGGTATGCCGGCGTATGCTTCATGGAAGCCCCGACGCCAGAATTTTTTCTCCTCAGAATTTTCAGGTTTGTCATGTGGACAACTATGATGATGCTTCTGGTCGTCTTCTTTGCCGCAGTAACCACAGAAGTGTCCAATCTCGGCGTGAATAAACCTGTCCCTGATCTTCCGAGCTAGTTCCTCTGGACCCACAAAGGTCCGAGCATGTTTGGGCATAAGGGCCTCCCTTCGAGGTCGTGCTGGTCTCTTTCTGTAGAACACAAAGCTAAACCATAGTAATACATATTGTGGCTTATTACCATTGGTTTTTTCACTTATCCACATATAGTACCTTGCATTAAAAGGTACTATGGTGTATACATATACTATGACAACTGAAATTCAACTAGAGAATTCTAAGGCTCAAATGCGCAAAGGCATTTTAGAGTTCTGCATTTTACTTATTATTGCTCGCGGTCGAGTGTATGCATCTGAAATTTTGACGGAATTACATAAAGCAGACCTTATTGTTGTTGAAGGTACACTCTATCCCCTACTAAGCCGTCTTAAGACTGGAGGGTATTTGAGCCACACTTGGGAAGAGTCAAAGTCAGGTCCGCCGAGAAAATATTATACGCTGACAGAAAAAGGTGAGGAGTTTTTAAAGGAGTTGAAGGAGACATGGGGCAATTTATCACAATCAATTAAATCATTAATGAAGTAAAGCTAAAGAAGTTATAGAAATTTTTAGGTCCTCGGATCCCCTGCCCCCGGCAGGCCAGACCATAAAAATTTCAATAACTTCTAACGCTTAACAAAAATAACATGAAAAAAGCATTACAAATCACCATAGCCGGCACCCTCTTCACAATAGAAGATGACGCCTATGCAAAATTAGACGATTATTTGCAGTCAATTAAGAAATATTTTTCAACCTATCCCGACAATGCCGAAATTTTGCAAGATATTGAAGCGCGCATTGCGGAGAGATTATTGGAAAGCATTAAAGAGACTCACGATATTGTTACTATTGATGTTGTTAAAAATGTCGTCAGTGCTATGGGTACGGTTGCTGACTTTGCTGACGCTACAGGCGAAAAAAGTCAGACTGAGACCTCATCTTCAGATGGAATGCCAATGAAAAGACTGTATCGAAACCCAGAAGATGTTGTTATTGCCGGTGTTGCTTCAGGAATTGGTGTCTTTTTCGGTATTGATCCTCTCATCATCAGGGTTTTGTTTGTTATTCTTGCCTTTGTTACTTCAGGTGCAGTGATTTTGGTCTACATTATCCTTGCTTTGCTCATTCCCAAGGCCCAAACTGCGGCTGAAAAAATTCAAATGAAGGGTGGACCAATGACCCTCAATTCTTTTCGCGAAAATGTTCAGGAACATGTTGATACAGTTAAAACAAATGGTACCGAGTATCTTGGCCATCGCTCAAAATTACGCACGGTGCTTAATAAAATATTCAGTATCTTCGGCATCATAATTCGTACTGCTCTAAAAATTCTTATTGTAGTTATTGGTACGGCTTTGATTCTGGGAGCAGCCTTTGGTCTTATTGCCGGCACCTTTGCATTCATTAATCTGACATTCAATGTTCACTCACCGTATGTTGAATTTCCTGTAGCCGAAGTTCTTGGTGGTCCACTCTATTACTTCATGATTACTCTAGGGTATGTCCTCCTAGTCATTCCCCTAGTCTTCATCGCTACCATTGGCATGAGTTTCATCCGTCGCAAAAAGACTCTTGGTATGCAATCAACACTGAGCCTAGGTGCTGTTTGGATTGTAGCTCTTCTCATTGCTGGTACGCTTTCTGTTCGCTACATTCCGGAAACACACGAGAAAATTTTGGCCTTACCACAATATCAAGTTATGTCTAAGACTGAAGACTTGAAAGGCTTTAATAAACTTGAGCTTCACGGCATTGATAGTGTTCACCTTACTCAAGATGATACGTATTCAGTCTCTGAGCGCGGCCGACAAATTGATGTTGAGCGAGTTCAGTTTACCGTTCAGGATAATACTTTAATTTTGACTCAGCGATCTCGAGAAAAAATGTGTTTCTTCTGTCTTGGCCGCGAGCGGGTTGATATTAGTATTACCATGCCTGATATTCAGGCTATCGAAACGAGTGGTGCTATTTCCCTTTCGGCAGATGAGCTTACGACCGAATCTCTGAGCCTGACATCAACGGGTGTTTCATCCATAGAACTAGATTTAGAAACTAAAGCCTTGGTTGTTGATCAAAGTGGGGCTACTAGAATTAATATTGAAGGTTCATCGCCTGTGTTGAAAGTTGAAGCTTCGGGTGTTGCTCGATTCAATGGCCAGAATTTTGCCGTCCAATCAGCAACGGTTGATACCTCCGGAAACACAGAAATAAAAGTGAATGCTGCCAATTCTTTGAATGTCTCTGCCAGCGGTGTCAGTGAAATTTTGTATCGTGGCACACCCAAAATTACCGAGGATCTTTCAGGTCATGCTCGTATTCGTCAATTCTCGGAAATGTAATTTCTTGACATTGTTGAGGTTTCTTTAGATGATTAGAGATGGAGATTCGTAAAAGAAAGGAGGGTTGAATGGCTACACATCATTGCTGCCCATGGTGTAATAGACCTGTTACTGCAGCACTACTTTTGAGAAATCGGGCTACTGGACTGCATACCTGTCCTCATGAAGAGTGTAAAAAAGACTTTTGCCTCCCGGCAAATGCAGAGAAGTTTGTTCCTGCACCGGAAGATCAAAGGCAAATGCCTGAAGAGCGCGGCCATTTGTCTAATTTTCTGGAATGGCACAAGGACAAGAACTTCAATCAGGAGAATACTGACAATACGTAGGCCGTACGATAGCATCAGCATCGCACGGTTTTTATTTTACATGTTACACTTGAGTTATGACAAAACTCCTCCGAATCGAAGCTTTTGGATTTTTGTTGCTAACGCTTTTTCTCTATTACCTGTATGGCTTTAGCTGGATCTGGTTCGCCATTTTGTTTTTTGCGCCGGATATTTCAATGCTTGGCTATTTAAAAAATCCCAGATTTGGCGCACTCATATATAATGCCGCTCATTTCTACCTTATTCCGATTATTATTCTTATTATCAGTTGGTACATCTTTGGGTATACCACATGGTTAGTTGTGACAGATTTTACCTGGCAGCTTTCGCTCATCTGGATTGCCCACATCAGTCTCGATCGCACTTTAGGGTATGGTTTGAAACTCTCAACTGGATTTAAAGATACTCACCTCGGCCGGATAGGCAGAAAATAAAAACCCGCTCAAGTTTTGATTTGAGCGGTCAGACACTGCGGTCGTTTTTTTGTTGTCGGTCGAGACAGGACGTAGTATGAGATACCGATTGAGATCAAACCCAAGGTGATCTGAATACCGAGGGGTGACCTTACTACCGTCGATACTTGGTATATGCTTAAGGCTGAGAACAATGTTTGGGTGGTTACTGCCCAGATCTTGGCGTTGCGTGAAATCGATCTGTGTTCCTGCCAATTTCGAAGTGCCGGGCCAAGCCAGCGATTGTTGAGCAAGGCTTTGTGGAATCGCTCAGAGCTTCGGGCATAGCACCAGACGGCTAATACCACAAACGGGGATGTTGGAATAACCGGTATAATTACCCCGAATATTCCAATGAGCAGTGAAACATGTCCAATCATGAGGAGTACCCATTTCGAAGACTTTCGAAGCATGAAACTCCCTTCTGCTGAGTCCTCCATGAGTATACACAATTACTAGAATATGTGTATCAGGCTTGAGTGGAATTTATTTCAATAACTCAGCAAATTTGTGCTGAACTTTATCAAGCTTTGGATTAATAATGAGCTGGCAGTACGGCGCTGTTTGATTGCGGGCAAAATAATCTTGATGATATGACTCGGCAGGATAAAAAGTATCAAGCGGCGCCACTTCGGTGACAATAGGATTCCCTTCTTTTGACGAACCATTCAATTCTTGAATGAAAAGCTCAGCCTCAGATTTTTGCTCCGGTGTAGTATAAAAAATAGCTGAGCGATACTGGGTGCCGACATCATTTCCCTGGCGATTTTTCTGTGAACCATCGTGGGTGGCAAAGAATACCGTAAGCAAGTCGTGATATGCGGCGACGCTTGGGTCAAATTCAATCTGAACCACCTCAGCATGGCCCGTTTTGCCGCTGCAGACATCATCATAATTCGGCTGAGGTGTATTTCCCCCGGCATATCCGGGCATGACAGCCGTAACGCCTTTGAGCATTTTAAATACCGCCTCTGTGCACCAAAAACATCCTCCGCCAAATACTGCTATTTCTTTATTTTTCGTTGTCATATAAATAATTATATCAGAATATCATAAACACTTGCCTTTTTTGCTCATCTGGTTTATATTCTTACCCAGACACCTTCCACCATTTACCTGGAAAAACGAACACATTGGCACGCCCGCAAGGGCTACCTCGGAGCCAGGGATTACGGCTCTAGCACGATACAGCATTGAACTGGTCCGACCCTCCGAGACGGAGGAAAATGCTGAAAAGCGGCAGGCGCGAAACAATCCCGGGCGGTGTAATAACCTCTGGGCAAAGTAGCGCTGAGACTAGGGACTGGCTGTCCCTGCCGATGCATTTTTGAGGCCTGACTGCTTCATCCGCTGTTGAAACTGTTGGAGGAACAGCCGTCGCGTACACCCATCTTTGAACCCCGCTCGCATGCCTGCTGCGGGGTTTCCTTTTGTCAAAAATTTGCTTATAAAATAACACAGCCCCTATCTAACGGATGGCGGTGCGAGGTCTTTCTGTAAGCTCTTATTTACAGTCTTTATCTTTTCTTGATGAAAATTTTATCTGGTACTGAATATAGCATAATCCCAACTCGCAAATAAAATACATCATTAATTCATTTCCCTATTCCCAGTACATTTGTTATTTTTCACACACAATATATTGTTATCTGTGGCCGTTATATAGATTTGGGGTTATCCGAAATGAGAAAATGCTTGCTTTGATTTGTGTTAAATGCTATATTTTCCCCATGAATAACGACGAGAAGATATTGACGCCTCCCTATCTCTCTGTAAGGAAGATAGTTGAGATGATTGAATTGGTTTCAAGCAGAAACTACCCAGAGGGTATATCTACCGATTTCTTCAAGAGCAGAGGTTTTAGTTCTGCAGACGCCACGCTTGCAGTTAATACGCTAAAGTTTCTTAATCTCTTGAAAGAAGATGGCACCCCGACGGAACATATGGAAAAGATGAGAATAAAGGGCGAAGACCGCAAACCTGAATTTGAGAAAATTATACGCTTGGGTTACAAAAAACTTTTTGATACTGTAGACAGTCCACATGAACTGCCTAAAGATAAACTTGAAACTGAGTTTATTGCTGTGTACAAACTATCTGATAGAATTGTTGCATCAGCAATACCGGCATTTTATAGATTGTGTATGTATGCTGGTCTCAGAGAAGAGAAAGCAGTATCAAAGGCTCCAATTTCAAGAGATGGGAGTGCCAAACCAGCTTTTTCTCCGCAGCCGAAAAAAGCTAATCTCAAAAATCAAGGTGTTTCTGTACGTAATGGTTTTTCTGTGTTGCCTATTTCTGGTGGTAAATTTGAACTTCATCTTCCTGAAGAATGGAAGAATCGGCTCCTTGATGAGGAGGATGCTGAAGTGAAGTGGCGCATTGCAAGAACAGCTTTGAAAAATCTAGCAGATACGCTCAGCAAGGATTCTGATATCAAAGATACAGAGGATAATTAAGCTTATTAAAAACACAATACCCCCAAAAGCGGGGGCATTAGCTTGATTACTCGGAGCCGTTCTACTAAAAACGGGCGGGGTCAGCGACAAACTGATATTTAAACTCGCATAGTGACTTCGGGCCCGAAGTCTTCCTAAACTACATGTAGTATGAGTAACTTGTCAAAATAGTGCCTCTCCCTTTGTGGATATTGATGCGCCGGTGACGAAACAGGTATCTGTTTTGTGAATAGGATGTCTTTCGAGATTTACGGGTTCGAATCCCGTCCGGCGCATACTTGACTTTGTGGCGTAAGTATATTGTAGCATATTTTTTGATTTGCTGTCAATGACCTAACTTATTAAGCGTGGATAACTTGTTAAAGTTCTCCGCGGTTTGCCTTGCCCACAAATTCTTCTAGGGAAATAATATCTACTTTCTCACAGTTTTTTAGGTAATCATTAAGTCCACCACCAATGTAAAAATCTCTTAAAGTCCATCCGGCTCCTCCCAAAACAAGATACGCCGAGTGATACTCACCTTCATTAATTGCTTTAGCCAGTGAGATAATTTCGAAAGGTACTTTCTGTTCAGCTGTACCCCCCACCTGCTGCCACTTAAGGGAAACTAAGTATTTTTTACCTTGTTTCTCTGCAAGAGCATCAACTTTATGCTTTCTTCCTCCAGGTCGTAAACCAACTAGTACTTGGCCTTTATATGCATATCCGCCTCTCTCTAATGATGGAATTATCATCTGTTCAAGAACTCCCCCAGTACCAGTATCTCTAGGCATACTATAAATTTCTAGTTGCTAAAACTTCTTTTGCTTTTGTTCTATCCCCCGTAGAATTAATCATACGTGGAGCATCAAGCAATTGTACACTAAATCCATATTTTTTGTAGAGTTTAATAATTCTATCTGTTGCTTGGTTCGAAAGTACAACAGGACCCTTATGTCTCGATAGCCATTCAGCAGTACGTATTTGGTCATCCCATGTGAATCCTCCAGTGGAATATTGCGTAAATTGTACATCATATGGAGGATCTGCATATATAAAGTCTTCAGTTTCGGTATCAAGATTTTCAAAATCTGTATTCATAAATTGCCACTTTGAAAACAACTTTTTATATTCCTCAAAATCTTGCTTATATGTAACAGTTTTATACTTACCAAATGGTACATTAAACTCACCCTTGCTGTTGAATCTACATAATCCGTTGAAGCCAGTTCTGTTGAGATAATAAAAAAGTATAGCAGCTTCCTTACTGTTCGAATTATTGGATCGAATGTAATTATTAAAATCTGTACGATATTGGTAATAAAGTTCTTGATTGTATTCTAGAGGGATGTTAACCTTCAGGCCCTTTCTTAGGTGTAAATAAAAATTGATTAGATGTTCATTGATATCATTTACTAACGCCCTTTTAGGTAGAAGCCCAAGGGTCACAGCAAGTCCGCCAGCAAACGGTTCAACTAAGCGTTTCTCCATGTGTGGCATCCACAACTTTATCAACTCTGGAACAAGCCATCGCTTACCTCCCGCCCATTTTAAAGGAGGTTTTACACCGACCTCGAGTTTATACTTATCCTTAGTAAATAGTGACATTGTATATTCCATATTTTGCATTATTTAGTGCTTATAAACAACTTTACATTTTAGAATGTTGAGATGAAATTTAAATAAAGAAAGTATGAAGTTTTTAATTTGACTTACCATAAAAACATTGTAATATCTATATAGATCAGCAGAGGGGTCCTCAGAAAAGGAGACAATATGAAAAGGTTTTTGCGGTTTTTGGTTCATGAGCCAATCTTCAAGTTCCTGCCGAAATTTCTGACCTGGGCCATGTTTGTGATGGTAGCAATACTCGTCCTTGGTGCGCTTCAGGATAATCGAGTTGCTCAAGACATCGTGGATCGACCGGGTGCGATGTTGATGTATGTCATTGTTGCGCCAACAGGTGTTGTCTTGATTTCCGCCATTTTTGAGATGTTGTTGGTCATTCCGAAGTACCGGCGCTACTGCCGGGATGGTTACTGCTAAGCGAAAGGAGCTCGACATGTTTCATTTGATCGCTGAGCACTGGGTGCTTACGCTATCGATCCTGTGGTTTGTGGCGGTGCTTCTGTCCATCGTAATCTGCATAGCCGTAAAGTGTCCAAAGTGCGGTTGGTGGCCAATGGGCAGAAGAGGGCATACCTTCCACTGCCTGTGGTGTGGTCATCAGTTCGAAAAAAAGACCAGTTAATCAAGCCCGTTCCACTGGAATGGGTTTTTTCTTGTACAAATTTTGGTCTAATTCTTAATTTGACTTCCCACAGAGATATTGTAGCCTTTAGGTAGATAGCCAAAGGGGTCTTTTACAAGCCAGGAGATCGGCCTATGATCCAATTGAAGCCGGGTGCAGGCAGGATGCGGGATTGCATCATAGCCGCGATTGTACTTGCGGCTGTATTGGGTACTGTAGTCTACCTTACGTACCGTCCCAACGTAGATTGGGATGAGTCCCTCATCAAGACAGTGTCCCCTTAAAAAGGAGTCTCTGATGAAGAAGTTTCTGAAGAATTTCTTTAGTTTCCTGAGGACGGAAGAGGTGCCCGATGCAATGCTGATAGTCTTGATCGCCCTGGCGGTAGTTGGAACGCTCATGCTCGTCAGTGGAAATTTGGCCGGTGACCGAGCCTCGCAGCTCATTATGAGCAACCTCGCGAGCAGCCTAATCGTTTTGTTTGGTATCCCAATTCTCGGGGCTGCTGCGGTAGGCATTCTGATGACGCTCTTCAAGATTCCGAAGTACCTACGCTACCGCAAGGAAGACAGGCTACTGCTAGAAAGGAGTCGATTCACAAAAGAGATCAGTTAGTCAAGCCCGTTCTACCAGGATGGGTTTTTTGTTTGACTAACTATTAAGAATGTTGTAATTTATTAGTAGACCGAGGGGAATATGGATTCCCTGCCTTATGTTAAGGAGAAGCTCATGAAGCGATCCGAAGACACCAGAACTTACGGAGATGAACACGGCCGGGTCATTCCCCACCTGTTCCTGACGAATTCTGCGCTTTGGCCGCCACGGCTTGTCGAGGCGCTCAAAGACCAGATGCGTCTGACACCAGACGAATGCAAGCGGCTCAAGCTTGGAACGGCCCAGCGACAGGAGTTTGATCAACTCGTTCGGCTCTGGCACGCTTTTGGCGGAGCACAGGAAGCTGAGCAATTCATTCACACTCAATCCGGCCTAGGCGCCTTTGCCGGCGACTAGAAGCTTTAAGGCAATATCACGAACCCGCTGAGCCCGTCCGCGACAACATTTGTACTGTCGCAGGCGGGTTTTTTCTTTGTCGCAATTTTCTTGCAATTATTGCTTTTATGGTTAGTATTACTTCAGAGCACCTGTGTAGGTGCCTGTTTTTTGACACGAACGAAAACAACAAACAAAGGAGGCACAAATGCCACCAATCTATCGCTTCTATCGACAAGTGAGTGAAGATCTCGAATACGGCTTCTACGTTGAGGCCAGCGAGTTTCTGGACGCCGGAGAGTATCTCCGGCTTGAATGGATCATCGCTGAGACATTTGAACCGACGATGACTCGCCCGGATTCCATCTGGTTTCCGGCCGAAGTCATCGAAATCGGTCCGCGGCTTTCGATCGAGACTCCGTTCTCATCGAATGCAGTGGCAATTTGTCACAACGCAGGTTTGACCAAGGTCACTCGCTTCGAACGCACTCGCCGCTATCGCCTGGCCCCGGGCCAGTCAGTGGCGGATGTGCTCGAAGCCAACCTCGATCGAATGACCGAGCAGCACTATCCCACTGGGATCGTGAGCTTTGAAACCGGCCGTAAGCCGGAAGGTGTGCGGGAAATCGATGTCATCGGCAATCCGATCATCGCTCTCCAGAACGCCAACAAAGAGCTTGGCCTTAGCATGGATGCCAGGGATCTTGCCTATTATGAAGAACTCTTCGCTGACACTCTCGGTCGAAACCCGACCGATGTCGAGCTCCTGAAGCTCGGCAACGACAACAGTGAACATAGCCGGCACTGGCTCTTCAGAGGAATGCAGATCATCAATGGTGTACGGATGTCGAAGACTCTCTTCGAACTTGTCCAGGAACCGCTGAAGCGGCTCGGCGACAACAATGTCAGCCTGGTCGCATTCAGAGATAATGCCGGAGTGATTAAAGGCTTTTGGACTGAGGTGCTGCTGCCGGAAGATCCGGGCCAGCCATCAGTACTTCGCCTGACTCGAAAATATGTCCACAATACCGACACGGCCGAAACGCATAATCATCCGACTGGTGTTGCAGCTTTCCCCGGTGCTCAAACAGGTGCCGGCGGACGGATTCGCGACAACAGTGCGGTTGGATGCGGCGGTCTTCCCGGAATCGGAGTGGCCGGATATTTTGTCGGCAATCTCTTTATTCCAGGGTACCAGATACCCGGAGAGAATGTTGGACATGACATGCCGTCGACGTACGCCTCACCGCTCACGATTCTTGTCGAGGGCTCAAATGGCGTCACATCGTACGGTAATGAATTCGGCGAACCATTGACCCTTGGCTTCACCCGAAGCTTTGGTCAAATGGTTGACGGCAAATGGCGTGAACCGCGAAAGCCGGTGCTCTACAGCGCTGGTATCGGTTCTATCTTTGATGAACACGTCAAAAAGGAAAAGGCCGAAATCGGCATGCTCATCGTGCGCATTGGCGGCCCGGCTTACCCCATTGGGGTCGGCGGCGGCAGTGCCTCAAGCATGATGCAAGGTTCGAATACCGAACAGCTTGATTATAATTCCGTTCAACGCGGCAACGCTGAGATGGAAAATCGAGCCAATCGAGTCATTCAAGCTTGTGTGGAAATGGGCAGCGAAAATCCCATTTCGAGCATTCACGACCAAGGCGCTGGCGGTCCGAGCAATGTTTTGACGGAGCTCGTCGAACCGCTGGGCGGCAGAATCAACATTCGCAACATTGTTCTTGGCGACAAGACGATGTCAATCAGAGAAATCTGGTGCGGCGAATATCAGGAAGGCTACGGTTTCCTTATCAGAAAAAATCGGATCGAATTTTTCCAATCGATCTGCCAACGTGAGCGGGTTAATTGTGAAATTCTCGGAGAAATCGACGGCAGCGGTAAAATCGTTGTCGAAGATCCCGATACCGGTACAACGCCGGTAGATCTCAACCTCGACCAGATCCTAACGAAGATGCCTCAAAAGACGTTTGAATCACGACGCCAAGAACTGAAGCTCGAACCTCTGGCCCTGCCGGATGTCAGCATCAGTGAAGCAATCAAGGCCGTGTTCAAACTTCTGCAGGTTGGTTCAAAGAATTTCCTGACAAGCAAAGGTGATCGAAGTGTCGGCGGCAAGGTCGCTCAGCAACAGTGCGTCGGCATCGCTCAGATTCCGATCGCTGACTTCAGCGTCCTAGCCCAAAGTCACTTTGGTCTGACCGGTGCAGCAGGCTCGATCGGTGAACAGCCGATTAAGATGCTCATTAATCCGGCTGCCGGAGCTCGGATGGCCGTCGGTGAAATGATTCTGAACATGGCTGGTGTCCGCATTAGTAATCTCGGCGATATTCGTTGTCGGGCAAACTGGATGTGGGCGGCTAAGCTCGAGAACGAAGGCGCAAACCTCTACGATGCAGCTGTGGCCGCGACCGGTCTCTTGACCGATCTTGGTGCGGCGATTGATGGGGGTAAAGACAGCCTGACGATGGCTGCACGAGTTCATGGCCATCTGGTCATTGCGCCTGGACAATTGGTGATGCTTGGAACGGCTCCCGTGCCTAACATTACCAAGAAGGTCACCCCTGACATCAAGAAGCCGGATGGAAGTTTCCTCTGTCTGATTGATCTCGGTGGTGGCAAAAATCGCCTCGGCGGCGGAAGCTTAGCCCAGGCTAACAACCAAATTGGCAATGAATCACCTGATGTCGAAAGTTCGCTGCTTCTCAAGAACACGTTTCTTGCGGTTCAGCAGATGATTGACGAAGGAGTGATTCTGGCCTATCACGATCGAAGCGATGGCGGTCTTTTCACTACCGTCGCCGAGATGTGCATGGCCAGCCGATGTGGCTTTGATCTTCAGGTTAATGATCACCGACATGCTCTGGCTGAACTCTTCAACGAAGAGCTCGGTGCAGTGATTGAGGTAGCACCGATACACGATAAGCGGGTGCGTGAAATCTGCGAATCGTTTGACGTGCCGATCTCACTCATTGGTGCTACGCATGCCGACGGCAAGTGCAGCATTCGAGCGATGTCTTCTGACCATGAGTTGTGGAGTGGCAACATTTCGCTACTGCGTTTGTGGTGGGAGGAGACAAGCTCGCGGCTTGAAGCTCTGCAGTCGGATCCTGATTGTGCCCGGGCAGAATACCTTGGTCACGTTGACCTTCTGCCTGGAATCAACAGCGCTCCATCATACAGACTTCGATTTACACCGGCAGAAACGCCGCCAGAAATTCTCAAAGTCCGAAACAATCCCCGCGTGGCAGTATTGCGCGAGGAAGGTACGAACGGCGATCGAGAAATGCAGGCAGCATGTTTTGCCGGAGGTCTTGCCGCGTGGGACGTCACCATGAGTGACCTCATCGCAGGCAGGATCGACCTGGACGAATTCCAGGGAATCATTTTCGCCGGTGGATTTTCCTTCATGGATGTGCTCGACAGCGCCAAGGGCTGGGCAGCAACAATTCGCTACAACACGCGTGTGCGCGAAATGTTTGCTCGCTTCTATGGCCGTAAGGACACCTTCTCACTTGGTGTCTGCAACGGTTGTCAGCTCATGGCTCTGCTTGGATTAGTTCCACTCGAAGATCTCCAGGCTGATATGCAGCCGAGATTTGTGAGGAACGAGTCCCGTCGCTTTGAGTCTCGTTGGGTTCAGGTAGAAGTTTTGCCAAGCCCGGCGATTCTCCTTCGCGGCATGGAAGGTTCGAAACTCGGTGTCTGGGCTGCCCATGGTGAAGGCCGACTGGTATATCCAAGCCAGACGGTAGCGGATGTGGTGCGTTTGAGAAATCTTGCGCCCCTCGCCTTCCTCGATCCCCATGGCAATCAGACTGAAGAGTATCCTCATAACCCGAACGGTTCGCCGGGCGGGATTACAGCCCTCTGTTCGCATAATGGGCGGCATCTTGCAATGATGCCTCACCCTGAACGTTGTTTTCGTTTGTGGCAGTGGCCGTGGATGCCGCCCTCATGGAGTAGCCTCAGCGCTTCTCCATGGCTCCGGATGTTTCAGAACGCCCGCACGTGGTGTTTGGAACATTCGAAGTAGGCTCCGCAGCAGAACCCTCGCATACATGCGGGGTTTTTTATTTGACTAATGTGCTTCGCCCCAATATGGAATGCCGAGGCGTTTGAAGTCGGGATATTGTTGCGGACCGAATCTTTTATCACGACGTTTGTTTGAGAGAAGTGTGCGAGCTAGGGTGACGACATCACGGCCAAATTTTTTGGATAATAAATCTATTGTCGAAAATATCGCTCCCCTATTTTCAACTTCCTGGGTCTCGCCAAAAAGATCTGGTTGAAATGTTGCGGCTGGAGTGATCGAGCGAAATACTACACCGGTAGCTCGGTAATCATAATGTGGACTGTAAATTTTGTGGAAGTTTTTATGAATCTGATCGACTATATCCATCGGATTACTTGTAGCTAATGGTAATGTGACTTCAGTACTTCGGTAAGTGAATTTTTGAGTTTTAATATAGAAGTAAAGATGTTTGGTAATAAGATAATGCCTCCGTAATCTTTTGCAGGCTCGTTCAGCATTTTTAGAAAGCTCAGCTAATAAGACTTTTGGATCTTTGGTAATTGGTTTGAAGGTGCCGGTTTTCATAATGGATTTCTGATCATCCCGCTCATCCTCATGCACTCGTAAAATACTCCGGCCATTTAATTCATGCCAAATTTCTTCATAGGGTTTGGAAAGATTTTCACGAATCCACCATTCAGGTTTTTGAATAAATTCGAGAGCGATGCGAACGCCATGTTTCATTAAGTTGGCCGAGCCGCTTGGACCAATGCCCCAAATTTTTCCCACTAGCATTTTTTCCAGAAATTGAGGGATATCTTTTTTTTCAAGGACGGTAAATCCAGATGGCTTGTTCCATTTTGATGCCACTTTAGCCAACACTTTTGTTGGCGCCAGGCCAATGGAAAATGTCATGCCCAAGTCTCGCTCGAGGTCTCGTTTGATATTTTTTGCAGCCTGAACAGCAGCCTCACCCCTTTCCCCTCTCCTTGACAGGAGAGGGGTTAAATCCCCAAAGCACTCATCAATACTGTACTCCTCAACCATCGGCGCATACCTGCGGACTATTGAGTACATCCTCTGGGCATAGGTGCGATAAGTATCATAATGCGACAGAGTGATAATTGCCTCTGGACAAATTTTCTTAATTTCACCGATAAGCATGCCGCGGCTAATACCCCGTTTTTTGGCCTCATATGACACAGCTAAAGCAATACTACGGTCAGCCCCTGCCACAACAGGCTTGCCTCGAAATGCTTCATTTTGAGCGATTTCACACGAGGCAAAGAAAGCATCACCATCGATGTGGAGGATCATGTTTTTTCATTGAATGCCAATAAATTTTCGTTTCAAGGTCATTCGGCGGGATTTATAGTCAGGAATAGTCAAACCGACCAGGTCCCAAAATTTCTTGGAATGGTTTAATTCTTTGAGATGACACAGCTCATGCACCACAATATAATCTGCTAATTCAAGTGGCAGATGAACCAAGGCATAATTAAAATTTAAATTGCCTTTCGATGAGCAACTGCCCCAGCGTGAGCGTTGATTTTTAATGGCAATTCTTTTGTAGTTAAAATTATATATTCTATTGTAGTGTTCCAGGCGGGCTTTGATAAATATAAGGGCACGCTTTTTATGTTTCAGATAATCTTTTCGGGTTTGATTAATAATAGTTTTATTAGCAAATCTTTTGCGCAATTTCTCCTGCATTCTGCGGATCCAATCACTTTTCCTTTTTACAAATTTTTCAGCTACAAACGGCGAAGCAAGCAACGGTAATGTCACCACTATTTCCCCGCTGTGATGCACAGTAATACTAACCCTCCGGGCCCGCCTGCTTCGCTTGATTTTATAGCTTATTTCGGTCATTTTCTTATAATACCCTACTCCAAGCTTCAAAATCGACGAATATCCTTATTCATCTCAGTGATAAGATACTCTTTTTGAATATCTCGTTTTTGCAGAATATTCAAGGCTTTTTTAGCTGCTTCAGCAATCTCAATTCTTTTGAGGTGGACATCAGATGCCAGTTGTATAAATTCATCAAGTGTTCGCAAGACATATTCGACCTGCTCCTGGATATTATCATTCTTTGTGATCAGGCGAACTTTCCAGGAATATGAAGTGAGATTATGAGCCTCTTTTCTAACCTTTTCAATAATAGCAGCCGGATTAATAGTATCTATTTCTTCTCCGACAGGTATTGTTTTATTAAGCTGTTCCAAGAATTCCGAATACACTTGGATTTTTTTATTTTTGAGGTATTTTCTATCGTCCAGTATATATCCCAGAATAAGCGAGACAATACTTGAAATTACGACAGATGAAAGTATAACGGTAAGTAATTGCATAATTATTTCGTCATGGAGGTTTCATTGATAGGCCTCTATTATTAGAACATAAAGCTTGCGGCTACTCTCATTGAGCGAGCTAGCCAGCTGGTGCGATTTAAGATTCCGAGCCGAGCTAGTAATATTTTGTGATGCCGTGCTTCACGGGTGTATGGCAGGCCTCGCAATATTTTCTTATCTATCAACTTATTAATCTTAATAATTTCGTGCTGGATCTCTTTTTTTAATGTTGATTTGCTCATGATATTTTATTTTTAATATATTTTGCTTTTAATATAATGTTTTTTATTTAGTACTTACGTATGACTGCCTTGACCACTGCCATAATTTTCAATTCTTCACTTTCCGCGGGCACAATGTCTTTGAATCGCTCGTTGGCCGCTTCAAGCCAGACCTTCTCTCGTCGTTTTCTTAAAAATTTCACGGTATACCCGCTATCAATGAATGCCACTACGATATCTCCATCTTTTGCATCTGATCGGCGCTCTACTATCAACATGTCTCCTGGCTGAATTCCGGCATCAAGCATTGATTCTCCTGAAACTTTGAGCATAAAGGTTGCTTCTTTATTTTGTATCAAGTAATTGTCGAGACTCATCGTTTCGGCTAAGTCTTCCTCGGCTGGGGTTGGAAAGCCGGCTTCAACAGATCCTAAAACTTTCAAGCCGCCAAGGAGTTTATCGGTAGGCATGAGTCGGCCCTGGCTATCTTTCTCCACTGAACCTTCATCGACAAGTTTATTTACTAACTTAAAGACAGCGTTTTTAGATTTGAGGTCAAACATCTTCATCATCTCGCGATATGACGGCATGATCTTGTTGTCGTCGTAGAACTTTCTTATTTTGTTTTTATAGCGCTCGATCATATGGTTATTGTTTCTTGATGAGTTTAGTATACGGTGAACGATCGTTCACCGTCAAGCCTCAAGACGGCCAAAGTGTGTATAACTTTCGTAGAGCGACACAAAAACTTACACCACGGAAGAGTTTTCCTAATAAAAAATGCAAGAAAAAACCCGAATGATTCGGGTGTTACTGGTATTCCAGATCGTATGCTCGTATTGTGGCATCACCAGGCTTATTGCTTTTGTCTTGCTCAGAATTTACCTTACGCTTTGCTGCTGATGCTAGACCGCCTTTCCTGCCGATTCTTGACATGAACTTCGGGTCGGCGCTGACCTTTTTTCCACCCTTCCTTCCAGCTTTTTTTCCAGTCTTTGAAGTGAATCTGTTGACCCCGGCGCCTTCCTGGGTTTTCTTTCCGCCCATGCTGGCAATTTTCCTCTGCTCTTCCTTGTCCATGCCAGCGAATCCATGGTTTCTGGACATGCGCAACCTCCTTTCAAGTACGTGGACTATTTTCAGTTTATATATTATTGCGAAAGAGTCAAATTCCAGAGGTTGTTGTAATAGATTCTTTGATTATTTTTATCAGTACTAAAATTTCTAATATGATCTTTTGCTGTTCGGTAAATCAAGCGCTTCATATTATGAATGCTTTCAACGCCGTAATAAACAATAGTATCCCAAACATCGGCAAACACATTCTTGGTCAGGTATTTAGCCACTTCTTTGTGCGCTGTTTCTTTATAGCAGTATGCGAAAATATCGTCGACGTGCGCGTCATACGCTTTTAAAAAAGTATCCTTCATAGTTTGTTGCGTCATAGGCTATGTTGGTTATATTAATAACTGACCAACATAGTAACGGATGAAACCGCTGTTTCTTACAGAGTTTATTTAGAAACCTTATCTAAATAATGTGTGTCGAGATGATTCAGTGCGTAATCCCATGAGCCGCCAACTTTTTTCCCCGGATTAAACATATTATTCGGATCAAATATTTTTTTAGTTTCTTCAAATAGTTTATATATTTCAGAACCAAACATTTTTTCAATGTATGGTGTACGGACAATACCGTCATTATGCTCACCGGTAATTGAACCTTTATGCTCAAGAACAAGTGAATTTACTTTTTCCATCAATTCATTAATTATTGTTTTTGCTTCAGGCTTGGTCAAATCCATGAGTGGAATAATATGGAAGTTACCATTGCCGACATGTCCTGCCACGGTGTAGGTAATTTTATATTGATCTAGGATGGCATAAAGTTTTGGCAAAAAATCTGGCAAATATTCTGGATTAACCACAAAGTCATCAATGAAAGGCGCTGTTCGCAGAGTTTTGACATGATTTCGAAGCATACTGAAACTTTCTCGGCGAATTGTCCAGTATTTTTTGCCCTCTTCTGCTGACTTTGTTACTTTCGATTTAACATTTTCAAATTCCCTGAGACTTGCCTGAGCTTTTAGGGCCTGGGCATATGCTTCTTCATCTGTGTCAGCAGTAAATTCAGCCATGAGCACGAGCTTGGGTACACCACCAGTAACAACTGCCCAAAGTTCTGGAATAAATTTAAAAGCCAATGTAATAAGATTGCCCTTCATCTTTTTAAGCATCATTGGGAAAAGTTTGGCCGCAAATTTAAAAGTGTGGTCATCGTATGATTCAAGGCTCTCAGGTTTAAATTCCAATAAGTGATTGGTCAAATCTCCTAAGTGCTTCATATCTTTCATGAAAATAACCACAAGTCGTGAATGAGTTTTAGGTCTGACAAGCCTATAAGTAATCTCGGTAATAAGCCCGAGTGTTCCCTGCGAGCCAACAATAACTTTTGTCAGATCAAATATGCCCTTCTCTTTATTAAGGACTTCCCACAAATAGTATCCCGCTGAATTTTTTGACACATGGGGCTTTGCGCGCATAATAGCCTCATAGTTTTTTTCAATGAGCTCATGAGTTTCTCTATATATTTCTCCCTCGAGATCTTGTTGCTGCTTTTTTTGTTCTAATTCTTGAAAGGTAATAGGAGCGAAGGTGTATTCATTGCCGTCACGTAAGACTACTTTAAGTTTAGTGACATAATCCAATACTTTTCCATACAGTAGCGTTTTCTCACCACCTGAATTATTGGCGGCCATACCTCCAACGGTGCAGAGATCCCGCGAAGCCGGATATGCCGGCATAATCATGCCTTTGGCCAAAGTCGCTTTATCAAAATCCCGATAATACACTCCAGGCTCAGTTACAGCCTCATTGCCTTCTACTTTTTTGACATGGCTAAAATATTTGGTAAATTCAACGATAACTGATGTGCCTAAAGGACCTCCTGTCATATCAGTTCCGGCAGAACGCGCAGTTAAGTAGTATGGCTTGCCCGCTGCTTTTTCTTCGGCCACTATTTTAACAATACTTTTTACGTCCTCAACATTTTTAGGGAAAACAATAATTTCCGGTTTTATTTTGAAAAGGCTTGCATCGCGGCTGTATTTTTCTAAGCTGGCTGCATCAAATGCAATATCACCATTAAAATCAGCTTTAAGTTTTTCTATGAGCTGTTCGATCATATGCCCATCATATCATTTGGATACTCTTCTGCACAAAAGCAAAAAATAAGTTCCAGAGATATTTAAACGTATCAATAACAAGGAGGAGCGCGTATCGTAAATTTTCTTCTACCAGCGGCCCAGAAAATATTTCTTTTAAATCAATATTAAAATAGCCAAGAATTATGAGAGCAACAACAATCAGAACTATAGTATCTATTAATCCCGATTGGTGATTTTTGAAGCTTAAGCTCATGTATACATTATAGATAAGAAAGCGGATTTAGGTAAGCCTTGAGATCAGCTACAGGCATAGTATAGGTTTTACCACCACAGGCAGTGCTTGGCCGCGATACTATCTGAACACCTTGCGAAGCATACACCGTAAAGTGTAAATGCGGCCCAGTTGAGTAGCCAGTATTGCCGCTATAGCCTATAACATCACCCGTGTTAACCCGCTGGCCCGCTACAGCCTTTATAAGAGAAAAGTGACCATACAAAGTTGATAGGCCATTATCATGTTTAATTAAGACCCATTTGCCGTATGAAGCCCCTGGGCAAACCGTATCAGTGTCACCAGTGCCTTCAACCGTGCCATTTCCTGCAGATTTAACAGGTGTGCCTAGCGATGCGGCCAGGTCTATGCCATTGTGGCCATTACCATTATAGACACTGACTGTTTTAGAAAATTCAGTCTGACCAAAGCCTTGAGTAACTCGAATGTTATCAAGCGGCCATGAAAGGACACCTGATCCTGTTTTCGGAATGCTGTTTGGATCAATGGCAATTTTCAATTTCGATTCATAATCATTCAATTCTTTTTCAAAGGCTTTTTTACGAGCCTCCTTTTCGGCAATAAGTTTTTTGTAATCTGACTCTTTGCTCTTTGTCTGAGTTAAGACTTTGGCTTTTTCGTTTTTGTTAATTTCGATAATAGTTTTTTGATCAGCCAACTCATTTTTCAATTCCATTAATTCTTTTTGTTTCTGCTCGGTAGTTTTTTTGCTGTTTTCCAGAGTAACTTTTAATGTTTTCAACTCATTCAAACCATCTCTGACGCTAGCTTGAAATCTGCCAATGCTATCAAGTTCTTGGGAAAAGGTGCCAATATCAGGATATATGAGCATGGTTTCTACAAGTGAATTTGAATCAGATTCATTTATTTTTCGGAGGGTCTCGGCTAAAGCTTCTTTATTCTTTAACATTCGCCACTCTTTATCAGTAATGCTTTGGCCGAGCTGCTTAATAGTTAAGCCGGTTGAATCAATACGAGTTTCAGTTACTCGCAAATCAGTGCCGAGTTTCTTGCTATTAATATCTAATGCATTGACCGTGCTCTGGAGACTTTTAGCCTCGGTGCTCGTTTTATCAAGCTCGAGGCGATATTGATTGATTTCTTTTTCAAGTTCTTGGATGGTCAGAGCATGGGAATCAATTTTCTGTTTTATTTCATCAATAGTTTCGGCATGACTAAAAATGACAAAGCTCATTGCCAATGCTAAACACATAAAACTAACAAAAAATCGATACTTACGCATGTGATACTTTCTCGAGAGCGCTGTGGAGACGTTTGAGGCTTTCTTCTTTACCAAGGAGTTCTGCTAGGACAAAAGGATCGGGTGATTTTTCTTTTCCGGATAGTGCCACGCGTGTTGGCCATAAAACTTCGCCTCGGCCTTCACTTGTAGCATATTCCCAGAGCGCATCTTTAATTATAGCCTGTTTGTAGTCTTTTTCATCTATACGTCCAAGGATTTTTATGACCTCATTCAAACGTCGAATTAAAGCTTCATGGTCCTTTTGGCCTTTCCAGTACAAGAGTTCAATCGAATAGTCAGGCGACTTAAACAAATAATCAAATTCTCCTTGTTGAATAAGTGCTCGAGCTTCACCAAATGTTGAAATCCGTTCAAGAATTACCGGCGTAAAGTGTTTGATATCATTGTCAGATACTTTATATACCGAAGTAATAATCTCTTTCATTTTTTGCTCCAAGACTTCAGCCGGCAGGCGCTTCATATGCTCTTTATTAAACCACTTTAACTTTTCTTCATTAAAGATTGCCCCGCCTTTCTGGACTTTGGAAATATCAAAAGCTTTAATCAATTCTTCAAAGGTAAAAATTTCTTGATCGGTACCAGGATTCCAGCCCAAAAGTGACATGTAGTTAATAATTGCTTCAGGCAAATAGCCTTGCTCAATGTAGTGCTTCAATGATACGCGCTCTCCATGTTTTCGTTTAGAAAGTTTGGAGCGATCTTCGGCAAAGATAAGAGGTAAATGGGCATATACTGGTCGAGATCCACCAATCGCTTCAAGTAAAAGTATCTGCCGTGGCGTATTTGAAATATGGTCTTCACCGCGGATGACGTGAGTAATGCCCATTTCAAAATCATCTACCACAACCGCCAAATGATAGAGCGGCTCATCCAAGCTTTTGGCAATGACGAAATCTTTTAAATCAGTGGTGTCTATACTAACCTCACCGCGGATAAGATCAGTAAAGGTTATATTTGTATTAGGATTCTTAAACCGAATGACTTCGGTTCGCTGACCTTCCTCTTTAGGTTCTTCTTTAGAAATATAGGCCTTGCCTTCAGCCAATAACTTTTCTAAATACTTTTTATGAATACCTGCTCGCTCTGACTGGCGAGTCACCCCATCATACTTCAAGCCAAGCCATTCCATGCTCTTAAAAATATCCTCCTCATATTCTTTCTTTGAGCGTTCCTTGTCAGTATCTTCAATGCGAAAAATAAATTTCCCTTCATTTTGTAAAGCAAAAAAGTAGTTATATAGTCCTGTGCGGACATTACCAATGTGTAACAGTCCTGTCGGACTCGGTGGAAATCTGGTGACAATATTATTTTTCATGGCCGATGGCAATAGTGAGTATTTCAGCAGCGATGAGTTCGGCTGCATTTTGATGTGTAAAACCGAGAGCAGCTGTTCTCATTTTTCCTCGAAGGGCAGCATCATTCATAATTCGATCAATTTCTGAAATCAAAATATGAGGAGCTAAATTATTCTCCTCAATAACTACAGCCGCGCCAGTTCTGGCATAACTATAGGCATTTTTACGCTGATGATCGCCGTTTGAATCACTAATAGGAATAAGAATGGATGGAACGCCCCAGTTGGCGATTTCAAAAACAGTCGAACCGGCACGTGAGACGATGACGTCAGCAATACCGGCTGCCATTCGCATGGCTAGATCATTGAGATGATCATATGATTTGTAACGATCTTTAAATTGACTGTCGAGAAGTACAACATTGGCAGTTTCATTAGTCTCTTTAACATTATTTTCTCCAACCTGGTGAATAATCTGATATTTCTCTACAAGTTTAGCCAAAGCATCAAGTATATTTTGATTTATTATTTGAGAACCTTGTGAGCCGCCAAGAACTAAAAGAACCGGCACGTTATTTTGAAGTTTCAGAAATTCATGAGCACCGTCACGGGCTGGATACATAATTCCCTGTCGAACAGGATTACCAGTTTCGGCAACTTTTTCTTTTGGAAAATATTCAGCCGCCTGAGGATAAGAAATAGCAACCTTTTGAGCAATCTTTCCGGCCCAGGCATTAGCCCTGCCCGGCACACTGTCAGACTCATGAATGACAATTGGAATGCGTAGAATATAGGCTGCAATAAGCGGAGGTATACTTACATACCCGCCTTTACTAAATACCACATCCGGGTAAATCCAATACATAAGCCAGGTAGCCTTTATAATTCCCCAACCTGTTTTAAAAAGATCAAAGAAATTGGCAATAGAAAAGTAGCGGCGAATTTTACCGGCTGGAATCTTTACAAAGTTAATATTATTTTCCTGAAGTAATTCGAGATTGTAAGGCTCAGGAGCCATGTAGTATATTTCTACACTGACCAGTTTTTTCTCTTTTTCATAACGATGCAATGCTTCGGTCACGGCAATAAGCGGATAAAAATGCCCTCCGGTACCGCCTCCTGTAAGTAATATCTTCATAACTCTATTATATTAGGCTCTTTGATTTTTTGAAATGCTTAGAATAATACCTGCCTCAGCCAGTGCAAAAAGCATGGCGCTACCACCATGGCTGATAAATGTCAGTGGAATACCTGTCAGAGGCAAGATACTGAGCATTGAACCCATATTTATAAATGCTTGAGAGATGATCAATGTTACCAAACCTACGGCTGTAGTCATAGCAAATGTATCGGAGACACGCGAAGCGATTTTATAACCGCGCAATGCAAAAAATACAAATAGACAAAGAATCGTCATCGAGCCTACAAAACCGAATTCCTCAGCAGCTACGGCAAAAATAGAATCGCCAATAGGTTCCGGCAAGAAATTGAACTTTTGAATACTTTGGCCGAAGCCGCGGCCGAAAACTCCACCAGAACCAATGGCAATAAGTGACTGCTGAATTTGATAACCGGCGCCGAGCGAATCTTTTGAGGGATCAAGGAAGGTAGTCAAGCGAGCCATTATATATGGCCTAAACTGAGCAATGACAAGGATACCAATAATTGCAGTCAAACATAAAATGCCGATGTAGCGCCATTGTCCGCCAGCTGTGATAAACATCGCCACCAGAGCAGCCACAATGACCATAAGGGTATCAGTATCTGGCTGGAGGAGTAGAAGCACAGAGCAGATGCCCAAAATAATAAAAAGTGGCAACGCACCCCATTTAAATGTTTTGACTTTGTCTTTAACCATTGAAAGCCAAGCAGCGAAATAGACTACTGCTCCCAATTTCAAAATCTCCGCCGGCTGAAATGAATATGATCCGAGATTAATCCAACGCCTGGCACCACCGTGAGAAAAACCAATTTTTGGTAAAAAAACTAAAACGCAGGCAATAACAGCAAAAAGAAAAATATAGAAGGAATATTTCCGCCAAAATTTTGTTGGAATGCGTGAGGTGATGATAAGCAAAATGCCTCCAGCTAAAAAACCAATAGCGAATTGTTTTAAAGCAACGGTTGAGAAGCTTACACCCTGCCGTGCCAAAAGTCCCATCGAAGCTGAACTAAATATAAAAAAGCCGGCAGTAATGAGAGAAACCGTAGCAATAAAAAAAGGACGATCAACACGCTTCACCTTGGCCATATTTTCATCATACCATAAAGCTGAGGTTGGATAAAACAAAAACAGCAGACCCGGACAGGCTGCTGCGATTACATTTTGATTGCCACCTTCCGCTTGGAAAGCCACTTAGAAAAGTAGTAACAGAAAGGAAATGCAATGACCACGTAAACGAAGGATCGGAGGATTAAATCTGAAACTCGAGGAATACCCTCAGTTGGGATTCCGGCCAATGTCAGAAGAATCGCAACTGCGACTGACCAGATCATCGGCTTTAGCCACTTTTTCCAATTCATCTTTCACCTCATGGTTAGGGACTATCTCAAGTATACACCCTCAGCATTAAAAAACCGCAAGAAAAAACGCATACTGGGGTATGCGCGTTGGTTACTTCCTTTTGGGAGTCTTGGCTTTCTCTCGGGCTAATTCCTCCGCCATGCGGTAGAGCTCAACTGCTCGCTTAACCCAGAGAACTCCAGCTCGTGGACCGCCACGACATTCCCCATCACTCTCATCAGGATGCTTGCCCCAGATTAATGCATCACAATGGTCAATCCCTGTGACAAATGTCGGCAGTACTCCAAGGGCTCGACCCGGCGGGTTGCACCAATCGTTTTCACCTGGTGGAACCTTAAGAAGTGGGCCATTGCCATTACGAGAAACGTCAATCACAAATGGCATATTACCGACGAGGATACTCACTGCCTTGCCGAAGTCTCCCGCTTCTTTAGTGGTGCGATAGTTTGAGACATTCACAGCAAAGCCTCGACAATCTTTAACTCCTGCCTCAAGCAAGCGTTTTGCCGTCCATTCTGGCGGGTGCCAGTTTGAATGTCCTGCATCAAGATAGACTCGAGCATTTGGATTCTTCTTCATGGCCTTCACAGCTGCTTGAAGAAGTTTAATCCGAATTTCCTGATCCTCTTTGCCGAGCTCATCAAGGTGCGGTATAGCATCTGGCTCAATAATGACAACGACATCGGATTGGCCAATCGTAGCTGTTACATCAGTGAGCCATTTTTGGTAGACTTTCTCTTTTTCCACCCCTTCCGCCCCACCAGCCGAATGCTGACCAATGTCTCGGTTTGGGATGTAATACAGAACCACTCCAAGGATTTGCTTCTTGGCTTTTGCTCCAGCTACTGCCTTAGCAAGTGCAGTCAGATCTTTGCTTTCAATCCACAAGCACTGCGGTACAGTAGCGATTTTGGCCAAAATCTTGGCCTCAGGCTTGTTCCGATTCTCAGGCTTTTCAGACCACTCCTTTCCCTGAGTTTCGATGGCAAAAAGTTCCTTCTTCATAGCTGGTGTTTGTCTTCTAGCTGTGGCAAACAATGAACTCTCAAGTGCCATTCCGGCAAGTGCAGTCCCACCGGCTGACACCAAGAACTGTCTGCGATTCATGACGTCGCTCCTTTCGAGTATCCCCTTTTGTTCTTTCTATAGAATAAGACGTATAGAAGAGCAAAAATATTTCAGATTATATATAGTGATTAGCCCACTACAGCCAAGATCATGCCAAGCGCAGCAAAGACGATAGTGATTACCCAATAACGCATAGTTACTTTGTAGGCTGGCCATCCAAGGGCTTCAAAGTGATGATGCAAGGGTGCCACCAGAAATACTTTTTTGCCTCTGAATTTTTTGGAAAGAATTTGAATGATAACCGAGAGTGTTGTAACAACAAGTGGCAAAGCAATAATTGGCAGGACAAGCACGCCATAGCCGCCTGTTTTTGAAACTGAGTCGGTCATAAAAGCGACGATGCCTAGGGTCACGGTCAGACTCATACTGCCCGTCTCTGACATATAAAATCGAGCTGGAGGAATATTGAACCAGAGAAAAGCCAAAATCGCACCGACAACAACAGCGCAAAATGCAGCCAAGTCAATTTGGTTTTGATAAAACGCGATACCGCCATATGCTGCAAACATTGAAGCAAAAACGCCGCCGGCCAAACCATCAATGCCATCAATGACTCCTCCAGAATAAAGAGCAGCAATGACAAGAGTAAAAAATGGAATAAATAAATATCCGAGAGGAATAGAATTACCAAAAGGTAGACCTATAGTCGAAATCCCAAGTTCAAAATAAAACCATGTAGCACAAATAAAACCAATTGAGCCTACAACAAGAAGTCTCTTTTTCAAAGATAAACCGCCGGCGATATAATCCTTAGAGCCTTTGATTTCAAGATAATCGTCATACAGTCCAACAATCGCACCAAAAAGTAGAGTGAAAAGTGGAATAAAGGTCTGGCTTCTGCTTAAGAAATCAAATTTTTCAGTTAGGGTCAGCGGAAAAATTCGGGCAGCAATCCAAAAAACAGCAATCGTAATTAAAACACTACCCCAAATTACAATGCCACCCATTCGGGGCGTGCCGACTTCTCTTTCTTTATGTAATTCATTGAAAATAGGTGTTGCTCCGCCTGTCATGTCGACCTTGCCGGCTTTCTTTTTCCACATTTCATGTTTGTAAAGGTAATGAGTGAGAATGGGAGTAATGGCAATACCAACACCGAATGCAATTGCCGAAGGAATAAAAAGTTTTACAAGATCAAGTATCATGAAGTTTAAGAATTATCTCATTGCTCTTTTAGAGCTGTAATGGCAATAGTAACTAAGGTTTCAATATCATTGAAGCGGGCGTCATATGATGAGCCCAACACTACTATAACTACAGGTCGTCCGGGCATGGCTTCAAAAAGTACTGCTAAATTTCCACCGGCTAGAGTGCTATAACCAGTTTTGCCAGCAATGAGGCCTGGAATTTTTTGACTGATAATATTTGTATTCTTTCCGGTATGGGCAACATCACTTTCTGAATAAACGGTTACACCAGCTTCACGTGTTGATTTAAAAATACTTGGATGATATTTCACAGCATACTCAATAAGCCGGGCCACATCTTGAGCCGAACCATAACCACCGGCAACGCTTTCACTTTGATCAAGTCCTGATTCATTGGCAAACCACATGTTTGTTAATCCAAGTCGTCGGGATGTATCATTCATTTTTTTTACAAATGCTTCACGCTCAGTTATTTCCGATCCACTCTGAGTCTGGCCTCGGCCAATAGCATCGGCTACAGCGGCTGCTCCGTCATTTGATGACACAACCAAGGTAAATTTCAACAAATTTTCCAATGACCATTGTTCATCAACTAAGAGACCACTATCACCTTCTTCGGATAAATGTTTTCTATCGATGGTGACTAGTGTCGACGTCGGTGCCTGTTCCAGAGCAGTAACTGCAGTCATCATCTTTGTTAGTGAGGCTAACGGTAATACAGCCTGTTCACTTTTGGCAAACAACGTTTTTCGGGTTGAAATATCGTAGACATAGGCCGCTTTGGCCTCAATCTGAACATTAGCGAAATGATTTTTTCGGGGTGTTCGAATTTCATCAGCTACAAGCTTAGAGGTGGCCTCAGGAAAAACAAGGATACCGACCAAAGCAACCATACTCCAAACACTTATCCGGATATATTTCCACCAATTTTTATTCATGGGATTGTTGAGCATGTTCATGAGTTTCAATTTCCCTTCGAACCTCCGTATACTCAGGTAGCTCTTCGATACTACTTATACCAAGAAATGACAAAAGTTCAAAGGTCGGTTTATACAAAAAGCTTCGTTCATCTTTAGGATTAGTGACTTTTTCAACCAAACCTCTGATCAGAAGGTTACGCAAAATGAAATTTGAATTTACTCCGCGGATATAATCAATATCACGCCGCACTATCGGCCCACGATAGAGAATGATGGATAGAGTTTCAAGTCCGGCTTTGCCCAAGTCTTTGACCAATTCTTCTTTAATCAGTTTTTCAATAAGACTTCCCATATCACTTCGGGTACTCATCATGACCTCTTCATCTTTAAATATGAGTTGGAGTCCTCGGCCTTCAAGTTTTTGACCTAGTGCTGTTAAGCCCTCCTTAATTTCTTCTTCAGTTTTATGAAGAATTGCAGCGAGCTTTTCTATCTTGAGGGGTTCTCCTTTCCAAAAGAGAATGGCTTCAATCTGAGCATCAAGTGACATCTATATATTGTAATGCAAAATAAAGCTTTTTTAAAGCGGTATATCGGTCTTTACTTTCTTCATTCTAGCCCTAGATTTTTTAAGACTTTCCAAACATAAAGCTGCACTGCTTTCTATATCACTCATATTTCCAAGAAGTCTAAAACTATCTTTTCCGAATGTCTCTTCAATCAATCTTGCAATATCTAATATTTGACCAGTAAAGTGTGCTTTAAGAAATAAATTGAATATCTCTTCAGAAGATGAATAATCATGTGGAAATTCTTCTACTATTTCACCTATAACATAATCTAAGACTCTTCGCTGATTAATGTAGACAATCATTTCGTATTCACTTGAATTTGTACCAACCCAAATTAAATCTTTCTCATTAATATTTTTCTCTTTCGCAATTTCTTGTTTTAATTTCATTGCTTCTTCTGTTTCTAGACGTCTTTTTTCTTCAGCAAATATTGGTAGTTCTAGCATTCGATGTAGCGATCTCGACTCTTGGGTAGATATAATTGCTTCTGTTAATCCTTTGAAATGTGCATGCTGTAAATCTTGTTTTTCCAATGCCTGGAGTGAATAAATGTTTATGCCAGATCGGTAAAGTGTAGTATTGGCTTCATCTTTTCCCTGTTCGTGTTTAACTTCAAATGATGTATGTCCTTTTAGATGGAGCATCTCATGAAAAGCAGTACTTCCAAAATGAATACTGTTACCTCTAAGCTCTGCAGCATTAAAAAGAACACCTTGATTTGTTATAAACGCTGAAGCGTTACTTTCATCATCACACGCTTTTTGATATATTTCGGGTGGTAGAAGATGGAAGTTATCAGTTGGTATATCATATGGTTCTACTCCTCCGACTTCCTGCATTAACCTATTTGTTTCCTGGTTTGCAAAATCGATAAGAGCCACCTCCTCGAGAGATTTAGGGTATTCAAATTTTTTTAATGCCTTTTGCTCTCGTTCTGCTAGAGAAGGAAAATGATCAAAAAGATTCTCAGCTATTTTCTTCTTCTCCATGTTTTTAACCTCCTCAGAGGCATTTCCTATTATCCGTATATCAGGTCCTTTTTCCATGGTTAAAGCATTATTAGTTAATTATATCTCGGCACGCTTACATTCTGGGTCTCGATATGAATGTCATCAGAATCTTCATGTTGCACGGCATCGACGACGCCTTGTTTTACAAGTTCGAGCATCGCCAAGAAACTAACAATAACATGAACTTTCTCTTTTTTCCCTACTCCGGCAAAGTCCTTGAAGCTCATCTTCATACTTGTTTTAATTCTATCTGTCAGACTCTCAATCATATCTTCAAGAGAGACAACTTGTCTAACTACTGCTTTTGGCAATACTTCTTTCTTCGGCAGATTGACTAGCACAGACTTAATTGAAGTTAGAAGATTTGGTATTGTCATTGATTCGTCTGGAGAAAAAACTGGAGTGATTATTCGTG
Organism: Candidatus Parcubacteria bacterium; assembly: GCA_019661945.1. Lineage (GTDB taxonomy): Bacteria > Patescibacteriota > Minisyncoccia > Phycocordibacterales > JAKAEA01 > JAIFWI01. The sequence goes on from JAIFWI010000001.1 coordinate 63,983, forward strand.
ATGAATTTTTTTCGAAACTAATGTTTTTACCAAAACGCTCGTGCACATGAGTACTTAAATCACGAATTCGCTGATATAATTTCAACCGCTCTTCCAAATCATGAATACTTGTTTCTTCTTCTTCGGTTAAATCAAGTGTTGGCAAAAGAGATTTGGATTTAATAAGAAGCAAGGTTGAAGCTATCAAAATAAACTGGGCACTTTCGGCAATGGGAAAATTACCCATCTCTTTTGTATGGGCAATAAAATCATCAGCTACTTTTGAAAGTGATATATCATTAATAAAAAGCTTATGCTTTTCAATGAGATTAAGCAGCAGATCAAGCGGTCCTTCAAAGTGTTCTGTTTTAATTTTAAAATCCTCTAGCGGCATAGAGCTATTATAGCAAAGAAAAAAGGACCGTTTCCGGTCCAGGTGTACATTTCGTTTCAACTTCCTACTTCTCGGCGTAGGCAAGCTTATTGCAGGCGATGTCCGCTAGAAGCGGTACATCGTAGCAGCGAGTTGCTTCTGCGAGCATCCAGATCTCCCGGCGCAGATCGCCAGAACTGGCGGGCATAAAGAGATCATGGATATTGTCAGTGCCGATTGAAACCGGCACTCCGGCCTCAACAAGGCTAATGACCGGAACAATGGAGTTGTGGGTTGGGACAACTTCATTGTCGAGCTGTTCCATGCTGATAGCCGCCGAAGGGCAGACAACAACCTTCAACCGGGCATTGACCATTCTGCGAATAATTCCATCACGGATGTGTTTCGGCTTGGCTGCCACCGAGATGGCATGCACAGCTGTGACGCGGCCTTGCAGACCGTGCTTCAGAGTCATATCAATGAGCTGTTCAGTTTCCCGCTCATCGGGATGATTTCGCTGGTCGACATGAGCATACACGGGCTTGCGGTATTCCCTGGCATAGGACATTACGAAATCCAAATGCTCTTCAGGGTGGGGGTTATCCCGCGACGGCAGGGCTCCCATGAAATCGGCTGGCTCAGATGCTCTCAGGTAGATCTCCCGGCTTTCCGGTTTAGTCAGTCCTTCAAGCGGCTGAATGCCGAATTCAAGCCTGAATCTATCGGCGTATCGACGCTTCACATCGAGGGTAGCTTGGAGGACTCTGAAACCAACTGTTGTGTCGGCGTCAATGAATGTTCGACAGGTGTGAATGCCCTGAGCGATCATCCGATCAACGAAATGCGACATCCTGCGCACCAGGCCATCGTGGGTGTAGCCAAGCTTTACCTCACGGACAAGGTCCCATTTGTGCGTCATTTTTGCATGACCGAGGGCGAAATGCTGACGACTGAGGGTACCGGCCCGATCGAGATGGGCATGATCGTTCCATAGCCCGCCGCGCTCCTTGACCAGCTCATCGAAGTAGGCCCAGAAGTCGTAATCGGCTGGCCCTACAACGCTCGGGCTCTCGGCGGCATGCTGCAACAAGCGTCGAATCGTCGCTACTGACACATCCAGGTCGGTAAACACTGGAATGAGTCTTTCGGCAGCTAATGCTCTGATCTGCCTCGAGTCCGAACGTTGGTTGTCGTAGTCAGCATCACCGGTGAGGATGTTGATGACCAGATCGACAGTACCGTTCAGAATGAGACTCCTGGGATTTGGTTCGCAATCGTCGCTGATGCGGCAGACTGCTTCGTTCTTGATCCCTCTCTCGTTCAGAAACCGGCTGGTGCCTTCCGTAGCGTAGAGCCTGACCCCCAGCTTGGCCAGCTCCTCAATGAGCGGTGCCAGGGCGGCCTTGTCTGCAGGACTTCCCGCGCTAATGAGGAACCCCCTAGCCTTGGTGCCATCCATCTTCATCTCGAGAGCCAGCAAGCCAAGATTCTCCTGGTTGAAATGCGTCATGCGAGTCCTTTCCCACGACTAATGTGTCGTGTATGCCTTGGTTTGTGAGGGAGAACGTTCTAAAGTTCATGTATATCATACTTGCATAAAATTTGCTAGTAAATAAAAAAACCGCACCACAACGTAGTACGGAATCAATTTACGAAAACACATAATTACCTCGCTGGATGATGCGTTGTAAGTTGTGCGGACGCAGAAAGGCTGCAGCCCCGACACTGATCCCGTCTGCTCCAACATCCTTGAACTGCCCAACGTGATCAGGATGAGTGATCCCATTACCGGCAAAAACCGGCTTTGAAATTCTTAGTATCTTGAGCATCCAGATGTTGTTGAGTGAGAGCTCAAGACATGGTTCACCTGAACATCCACCACCGCCATATCTCCACAATGGTGATACACCATTTGAGAACAACTTGTAGCGTGTTTCTTCTGGGAGCTTGGCAAACGGGATGGTGTTTGACGGCGTGACTGCATCACAGTACGGACTGCGAGCAATGGCGCAAAGTGCTTCAGGATCAAAAAGCGGATCGGTCTTTACAACCAGTGGTATGCCAAGCACATTCGCTATTGCCAACATTTCATGCACTTCATCCACAAGCTCCTTGGGATCAAAGTGCAAGCCCACATTTGGACATGAAACGTTAATCTGCAGGCCGACATAGGGCACAGACTCACCCAGATACCAGTCGGCTAACTTAACAAATTGCCGAAGTTCTTCTAACCGCGCCTCACGCGTTTTTTCGACAGCCATGAATGACAGAAACATCATTTGGCCGTACTCAGCAGCGACATTCCATTGCCGCCGCCTAAAAAGCTCTTCTGCTCCTGGACCTGAAAGGCCAACAGCATTGAGGGCGAAATTATGGATAGGATTCACGTAAATACAACGTGGAAGCAGGTCACGCGGTGTAATCCCATCCCGCAGAAATGGCATATTACCCTTGCGTGGTTCGAGAGTGGTTGTTCTCGCCGTAAAGACAGAGCCCTTGAAACCATATTGGCCCAGAAGAACTGTCCTCAGAACTGGATGATACCAGTAGCCTTTGCCTAAAAATCCTCGAGCCCCAGATGCTGACCAAACCCTACCGACAGGCATTCCACGTAAACGCAGCATGAGATTCTCCTTCGGCTTTTGCCGGGTGAATGTCAAACAGTCCAGATTATTTGTACCATATTTGAACACTCGAGCATATTTGACAATACTATATTTATAATGTAGTTTAATGACTGGCAGAAGTTGAAACCCTAGTCCTCTAGCAGAAGGAGCTTCTCGTGAATCACCACTACCTGTACGGTCTGGCAACGGGAATCGGCCTGGCAATCTTGTTCCGGCTCGTCCGCGATCGGGGCCACGCCCTTTACGGGGTAACCGAGGGTCGGGTCCAGAAGGAGTTGACGCGTATCGTCAGAAAGTACGCCCTGCTCCTACCGCTCAACAAGATCCATTCTGGCGGAACGCATCAGCAGGTCTTCGATGGCGGCACGGTCATCGCCCACTTCGACAGCGACAGCGCAATCGCCGGCCTGCCAAGGAATGCCCGTTCATACGTCGTCTGGGGCAAAAAACGTCGCCGCAAGGCCGCAGAGGAACTCATGCATAGCCTGTGGCACCTTGGCTACAATGCCACGATACACGAGCCCCTGCCGTTCCCCTCAGGGACATTCATCATGGTGAAGTCGAATGCCTTCATTGACAACGCGATGGCCTTCCGGCCGCACTGGGTCAAGATGGCCATCCTCGACGCCAGAAGCAAGAAGAAGTAGGCACTCGGATTTCAGATTTCGAAGCAGTTCAGCCGTCCACACCAGGACGGTTTTTTCTTTATACAGTTTCAGTATCTTTTAAAAATCCGCCAGCTTGAAGATTCCAGAGCTTGCGGTACAAACTATTTTCCTGTTCAAGGAGCGTATCATGGCTGCCCTCCTCCAAAACTTTACCGTCACTGATAACCACAATTCGATCCATTTTTCTAATTGTTGAAAGTCGGTGAGCAATAACAATTGTTGTCTTGCCTTTCATCAAAGTATCCAAAGCATCCTGAATAAAACTTTCTGATTCAGAATCAAGACTTGATGTTGCTTCATCGAGAATGAGAATTGGCGCATTTTTAAGCAAGGCTCGAGCAATAGCCACCCGCTGGCGCTCACCGCCTGAGAGTTTAATTCCCCGCTCGCCGACAAAGGTGTCGTATGCGAGCGGTAGATCTTTAACGAATTCATCACAGTGAGCAAGCTTAGCTGCAACAATGACTTCTTCGTCGGTAGCATCACGTCGGCCGTAGCGAATGTTTTCTTTTAACGTCCGGTGAAAAAGAATTGGATCCTGTGGCACGAGGCTAATATTTCCCCGCAGACTTTCTTGAGTGGCATATTTAATATCCTGGCCATCAATTAAAATCGCGCCGCTTTCTGGATCATACAGACGCAATAAAAGCCGAACAAAGGTAGATTTACCTGCGCCAGATGGGCCAATCAGAGCCACTTTTTCACCAGGTTTAATAGCTAAATTAATATGATCAAGTACTCTTCGAGTTTCATTAAAACTAAATGTTAGTTCCTTGTATTCAATTTCACCCTTTTCGACATGTAATATTTTTGCGCCCGGCAGATCTTTAATCTCATGCGGTTCAGTCATAATATCTACCATTTCCTTTCCATCAGCATAACTCTCATATACAGCCCGAATAACTCGTGAAAATCCCCACAATCGGTCACCTAAACCAAGAATATAAGCTTGAATCAATACGAACGTACCAACTGTAAAAATTTCCTGCTGCCAATAACGGATAGCATAGTAAAAGACAAAAAATTCAAGAATAAAAATAAGCGAGGCCTGAACACTATCAACAATAGCCGCAAGATTCCAGGCAAAGATAGATTTTTTAGCGTGATCATCAGTTGCCTTCCGAAATTCGCCTGACTCAAATTTTGTGCCTGTGAATAGCTGAACAATATTGCTATTTGTTATAACATCCGCAAGATAGCCTGTTACCTTTGAATCTGCAGTATTTGCGATGAGATCATATTTTGATTTATAGCGTGAAAAAAAGAGATTGAAAAGCAAGAAAAGAAGCGTCCAGACCAAAATTGCTCCGGCGAATGTTGGATTTATCCTCCAGACAACAATAACTACACCAATAATGTTAATAGTCAGAGGCAATATACTCCAGGTTATCTGATCAAGTAGTTTACCGAAACCTCGGACATAACGATTTACTTTTTGGACCAATGCGCCGCCAAAATTATTTGAAAAGAACGAGTAGGAATGCTCTATGAGGTAATCAAAAGCTTTCTGCTTCATCCGAGCACCAGTCCAGCTTTGAAAGAGATTATCTGTGATGGTACCAATTCTAAATCCAAGCCAGAGAATTGCATTCAAGACCAAGACTTTTACTATGATGTGTATAAGTTCTGGGGTTGCAGCTGCTTTATCTGTTGAACTAGAGATAATATCAAAGAATTGTTTGTATAATAGTGGATTCAATATCCTAACTAAAGCCGTAGATATGATACAAACAACAGTAATTGAATATAACCACCAATATGACTGACCGCCTTGCCAATATGATGAAATGACCTGCCGCATGCTGACATTTGGCAGTTTTTTTGTTGGAGGAGTAGGTTCGGACATTCACCTACTGTACTACTTCGACAAAAGATTATCAATTCGATTGAGATCGCGGGGGAAGAGTGTCGCTTCTTTCACATTTTCGAGACTAAGAAGCTTTGCTGTAAGTCGTTCAAGACCCATACCGAAACCGCCGTGTGGAGGCATACCGTATTTGAAAGCCTGCAAATAGAAACTAAATTTCTCAGGATTAAGCTTTTTCTTTTGCATTGAGGCAATGAGCATATCGTAGTCATGGATTCGCTGTGCACCAGTTGTTATTTCTACCCCACGGAATAAAAGATCAAAGCCTTTGGCATATCCCTGATCATTTTCATCTTCATATGTATAAAATGGCCGTTTTGTTATTGGAAAATGAGACACGAAAATAAAGTCCGAATTCCAAGTCTTTTTTGAGTATTCACAAAGCCAACGTTCATGCTGCGGTTCGAGATCCGGAGCATTTTTTGGATCCTCACCAAATTCTTTTTTTATAATTTCCTGAGCTTCACGGAGTTTTAGTGTAGGAATTTTTTCAGGTACTTCAGGAATTTCTGCTCCAAGAAGTTTGAATTCAGCTGCATGCTTTTCTTTGAGCTCTTTCATAATGTATGCCAAGAGTTTATTTTCCATATCCATAACATCCGTATGATCTTTTATGAATCCCATTTCGATATCAAGACTGGTATATTCATTAATATGACGCGAAGTGCTGTGTTTCTCAGCTCGATAGACATTACCAACAGCAAAAACACGCTCAAAAACGCCGACCATAATTTGCTTATAGAGTTGAGGACTTTGAGCTAAATGTGCAGTATGACCAAAATATTCAACATCAAATGAATTCGCTCCTCCCTCAGCATCTTCACCAATAAGTTTGGGAGCATTAAACTCAATAAAGCCTTCTTGAATAAGAAAATCTCGATAGGCCTTCATTATTGTGGCCTGAACCTTGAAAATCGCCTGGCTACGCGGAGTACGGAGTGTGTATGGCAAGTTATCAAGATGAGTATCTAGATTAACTTCTGTGCCCTTCTCAAAGGGTAACTCCTGCGCCTTGCTTAACACCTTCGCTTCAAGCATCTCAATTTCAATATCGCCATTGGCTTCATCTTTATTGACCATTCGTTCTGGGCGCTTGTTGACCATGCCCCTGACTTGAATGACCCACTCTGGACGAACGGTGTTTGCCAGTTCATGCGCTTCTTTATGATTTGGCAAAGCGACCATCTGGACCTTGCCGGATTTATCGCGGAGATCTATGAAAATAAGTTTGCCATGATCACGTCGAATATCCACCCAGCCGGCTATGGTCACTTCCTTACCGACATGATTTTTCAAATCTCCTATGTAGACTCTTTCCATATAAAAACATCATATCACAACCAAACGAAAGGCGCGGGCTTCTGGGAATAAATTCCGAGAAATCCGCGCCTAGGTGTACTGTGGGTTACTGAACCCTACATAACCAGTATATCCTTTACCCAAACCAAGTCAACACTAAAATATAGTTCGGAAATAAATATAAAAATCTGTCAAAAGAAGTAGACTAGTAGAGCTTCACCCCAATTTTTGCTCTGACTTCTGCCATTTTTGCTTCAGCAATTTCACGAGCTTTTTTCCCTCCCTCTTTTAGTACGTCTAAAACATAGTTTTTGTCTTTTTCAAGTTCAGCTCTCTTGGCTCGAAGTGGTGCAATAAATGCGGCAATATTTTTTATTAAAATCTCTTTCGATTCTTTGTAGCCCATGCCGCCCTTTTCATATTTATTTTTTAGATCATCAAATTCAGTTCCGGTTGTAAATAATTTATGCAATGCAAAGACATTGTCTTTTTCAAGATCTTTTGGTTCATCAATACCCTTTGAATCAGTGGGAATACTCATGACCGCTTTTTTCAGGGTCTCATCATCAGCAAAAAGTGGAATAGTGTTGTTATAGCTTTTAGACATTTTTCGGCCATCTGTTCCCGGCACAACTTTTACATCTTCTTTAATGAGCTCTTTTGGCAGTTTAAATGTCTCGCCATACAGGTGATTAAACTTTTCTGCAGTATCACGGGCAATTTCAACGTGTTGTTTTTGATCCTGACCGACAGGCACAACATCCGGGCTATAGAGCAAAATATCAGCAGCCATGAGCATTGGATAGTCGAATGTACCAACGCTTATCTCTTTATTTTTTGCCTCCGCGTCTTTATAGGCATGAGCGCGCATGAGGTATGGCATAGTTGTAAGCGTATTAAAAATCCAAGCAAGTTCTGTGTGGGCTGAGATATCAGACTGTTTGAAGATAACTACTTTTTTTGGATCAAGACCAATTGCCAAGTAATCTGTAGCCACACCAATAATATTATCTCCAAGCTCGTGCGGATTCTGAACAGTATTCAAGGCATGATAATCAGCAATCATGATATGTGACTCAAACTCATCTTGAAGATCGGCAAATTGTTTCATGGCACCAAAGTAATTACCGATATGGGGTTTGCCTGTGGCCTGAACACCTGACAGGACTCTTTTTTTAGCAGATTGACTCATGCAGAAAATAGTAGCAAAAAAACAAGAAATTTGAAAGGAAAAGCAAAACCGAGCGTATACTATACTACATGGATAAAAAAATTTTCACCCTACCCAATGGTCTTCGAGTTCTCGTAATTGAGAACAACCAAGTCGAAACAGTTGCCCTAAATCTCGTCGGCCAGGCCGGTACCATGTTCGAAAAAGCAGATCAGATTGGTGTCGCCCATTTTCTTGAGCATGTTGTTTTTGATGCTACCCGAGATTATCCTGATGAAAATTCTTTAACAGGTCTTGTTGAGGATGTAGGTGGAGTTCGAGGTGGATTAACGAATAAAGAAATTGTCGAGTACTGGATTAAAATTCTTCCCGAACATATTGAACGAGCATTCATGTACCTTTCTCAAATCACCCTTTATCCCATGCTCAAAGAGAAGGATATTGAGAAGCATAAAGGTATTATTGAGCAAGAAATAGGCCGCATTAAAGCTGATCCTGAAAAGTATGCCATGCCAGCTTCATATACCATTCTGTATCCAAATCAATCAATAGGTGGGTTAACTACGGGTGACGTTCAAGATATAAAGACAATAGATAGACATACTCTTGAATCATTTTTGCATGACCGATATTATGCTCAGAATTTTATTCTGGTTGTGTGTGGTAAATGTGATGTCGCAACTATTCAAGCTTTAGCTGGGAAATACTTTTCCGATATGAAATCAGGTACATCTTTATCTGTAAAATTACAACCAAATTACGACAAAGATTTATTCATTGAGCGGCGACCAGGACTAAAACAAACAGCTTTACAGATTAATTATCATGGATTTCGCCAAGATGATAAGAAATCTGCCGCCGCGGAATTCATTTCAGCACTTTTTTCACGTGGTAAATTGTCACGACTTAACAAGCGAATTCGGGATGAACTCAGTTTGGCCTATGTTATCAGAGCCCAGCATTATACAGGACTTAGGTATGGACTTTTTAATATTTATTCAGGTCTAGCCGAGAAAAACATCCCGATTTATCTTCAAGCAATTCATGATGAATGCGAAAAGATTATTGACTATGATATCAAACAAGACGAATGGCAGAAAACACTTGCTCTTCTTGAAACATCATTTAAATATTCTTTTGAAGAAATGCTTACCATGGGCCGCTTTTATGCTCGAACTCATGCTGATCGCAGTGAAATTCGAGATCATGGTGAAATTATCAAAGCATACAAAAGTCTGACTCAGGAAGATATTCGAACCACAGCCCGAGAACTTTTTTCCCAGGAACCAAAGATTACGGTAATTGGTGAAAAAATACCCCCAGAACTATTTGAACATTGAAGCAGATGAGTGAGAAATAGTTATGCCTTTTAACTTCTGATCAACAATTTTTGCTGGTTTTGAATTAGGTTGAATAGCATCAAGCCCGATATAGAACTGTGAACCTTTGCCTTCGCCTTCAGATGTGGCCCAAATTTTCCCCTTATGTGCTTCAATCATCATCTTGGCAACATAGAGTCCAAGACCAGTACCAAGAATATTTGCCTCATTAGCGTTTTTTGCTCGAGTAAACTTCTGAAAGAGTAATGGCATAGTCTTTGGTGGAATACCAACACCGGTATCAGCAATTTTAATCAATATTTTTGCGTTATTTTCTGAAAGTGAGACATTAATTTCTCCCTTCGGGGTATATTTTATTGAGTTGTCTATGATATTACCGATAATCTGCTTTATCTTACCTCGATCACCATTTACCATAAAATTTTTACCTGTAGGTGCATCATAATGCAGAGCTAAGCCAATTCGATCAATATTGGGTTTATATTCAGTAATAACCTGTTTAACTAATTCTTCAATATTAAATTCAGTAAAATCGTACTTCATCTTGCCTTGCTCAATGCGTGAAACATCGAGGAAGTCACCAACGATTGTCACTAGATTATTCGTTGACTCAAACACAATTTTCAAAGCATCGGTGACCTCTTTTGACACCGGACCATAGTCTCCTTCATGAATCATCGAAATATAGCCCTTTATAGCCGTCAACGGCGCTCTGATCTGATGCGTGGCCAACGATACGAACTCACTCTTCAACTGATCAAGCTCTTTTAGTCTATCGTTAGCTGAACTAAGTTTACTATTTGTTAAGTCAAGTTCATGATATAAAAATGATTTATCAAGAGCTAATGCTACAACACTCACAATGCTCATAATAGACTCTTTTTCAAAATCATTAAGGGTCTCATAACGTTTATTCATGCATAGCACCAAAAAACCAAAAATCTTGCCATTTATAATCAAAGGGTGAGCAGAAGTTGTTCTCGTATGAGCTTTTTCTTTGAAACTCAATATTACGGAAGGTGAAATGCAATTTCCCCAAACTTCACCTAGATTCTCAGTGTAGTTATCTTTCCCAAACTTAATTAGTGATGAGAAAAATTTATTTTGTGAGAGATTTGGAATAGTACAACCAAGCGTAGTTGTCATCTCAGATTCAACTTTTCTCAATCGACCTGATCTCGATGTTGCAAGAGGTGCTAACTTATTTAATTCATCCTGTAATAGAAAAACCCCTACAAATTCCAGTTCAAGAGCTTCAAGGATAGTCTCTGTAATCTTTTTACCCAGGGCTTCGGGTTCTAGAGTTTGAAGACTCACTTGGTAAAGCTGGCGTAGAAGTGATAATGTTTTGTTTTTGACTGACAGCTCAAGATTATGCTTATAAAGGCTCTCAGTTAAAGATTTAAAATTTTCAGTATTATCTGTTTCTTGCGAATATATACTAGGAGCTTTTTTCTTTTGAAAAAACATACCTACATTATCGCAGATAATATATATAATTTCAAAGAGTAGATCACACTAAGCTTGAAGGTATTTCTGTCGGAGATAGATCCGCTAATAGAGTAGCAGCTGCATCCTTGCAGACTTCTTTTGATGCACGGCCAAAAAGTTGTTGGTATTGTTCCACAAGATGATCTACGACTATTCGACTATCTGAACCTTCAATAACTAGCTCTCCTGTTTTCTGATTGATAATCCTTATTCCAGATACTTTCCGTGCTTCACTCCAAGCGACGGGACCAACTATGAGTTCTTGTTCTTTTATTATCCTTATTACTATTTGATCTAGAGTACTCATGATTGTTAATTAAAACTATATTAGATCACTGAGATAGATACTCATCTCTCGATTTATAGAAACCAATACAACCGAATGTGAGTAAGAAAGTTCCTGTTGTTAGTAATAAATCTCCGAAGTTAGCGTTATAATAAGTTCCTACAGTAGTTGTATATGAAAAGACGCTATCTGCAATGAACATTACAGCTAATCCGAGTAATATCGCATAGATATCAAACCTGTACATTCCGCCAATATACCTGAAAGAAAGGCCCGAAATAACTACAGCAAGTAGGAGGCTTAGAAGATCACCTAGTGGATAAGCGATGTCTAAAATCACTTTAATTCCTGATTCAGTAGAAGACAACAGGACTCCACCACGAGCTACAATAACTAGAATATAATATGAGAATATTATAATAGAGACTAATGCTAAGACAACAAAAACTTTGGCATATGTAGTTCTTAACCCAAATTTTGCACCTGTCGCACGTGAGAGATAAAAAGCTCCAAGACCATAGAAGAATATGCTCGGAGCAAAACCGACATCAGCAAGAGAGGGATATGGAGCTGGAACTCCTACAACAAAGTTATAGTATGACCAGATTAACTCACCAATTCCCCAACAAAAAACTCCCAGGCCAATAAAAAATATTGACTTACCCATTGAGCTATTCAATCCTCCCCATACTCGCGAATTAATCATTGATATGATACCCCCAATAAGTGGGATCAGACCGAATAGAAAAGAGTAAAGATAATTATAAAAGCCTTCCCTTATTCCGAAAAAAAATAATACGGCCCAGAAAATAACCAAACAAATATAGAAACCTAGAAAAACCCTTTGCAGATTGTTGAGTTTCATCTTATTGATAAGTCTAATTCATCCCTTCTGATTGTCAAATAAAATATACACTCGGTTTAGGGAAACCGTTAAATGGGCTTGTTACTACTAGACTATATGCTCCTACATTATGGATAATTAATCTATCACCCACATCCATATCCCTTGGCAGTAAAACCTCTTTAGTTATGATATCTGGGCCATCTCCAGTAGGCCCTGCCAGTGCAAACATCATTTCTCCGGAATCAAATGCTGAGCGCATGCTTGTAACTGGATATCGAGTTGAGCCTTGATATGCCATAGCTTCGTATAATGCGTTATATACACCTGCGTCGAGAAAAAGCCATGTTATCCCTCTCCTTTCTATTCTTGCAATAATAGTAGCAATCAAAACACCAGCCTCAGCAACTATAGCCCTACCTGGTTCTAAAATAAGCTGTGGTTGAAATGATAGCTTATTATATTCTTCATAAATATAGTGCGCAATTTCTTTCAATTCAGGAGCATCTTCACTAGATAGGTATTTACTCGGATATCCTCCACCTAAATTTAATGTTTCAATTTTAATTCCAATGTCCTTTAGATTTTCGATTGTGGGACGTAATACTTGAATTGCGTGGGCCCAAGCCTTTGAATTACTTGCCTGTGAACCAACATTGAAACTTATTCCATATGGCCTTAGTCCGAGACTCACAGCCTTCTGTAGTAGTGGAATTACATTATCAACTTCAGTTCCGAATTTCTCTGACATCTTAAACACACTTCCAGTATCATTAGCAACAACTCTAACATATACACGCGAATTAGGCGCCATTGCAGCAATTTTTTCCAACTCTTGGAAAGAATCAAAAGCAAATCTGTCTATTCCATAGTCAAACGCTTCCTTAATATGATCTAGGGGTTTCACTGATGTACCATATATAATATCTTTACATGGAATTTTTAAATCTTTTAGGATATTGAGTTCATGCTTTGATGCAATTTCAAAACAAGCGTGCGAATCTTTTAATGTTTGAATTAAAGCTATTTCGGAATTTGCCTTAATAGCAAAATGAATTAATGCACCAGGAAAATACTTCTGAAATTCCTGAAACTTGTTCTTAAGACTTTCACGCGAAAAGAGAAAAAATGGAGTTTCTTGATGAAATTTCTCCAGAATTTTGGTGTCGAATTTACTCCTTGATAAATCAGTTTTGATCGACATACATATAATTTTGATGAGTAATTATCATTATAACACAGATAAAACCATTATACCAATGATGACTATAATACTGCCAACTGTTTGAGTTCTGGTGATTTTTTCTTTTAGGAATACCCGGGCAAGAATAATTGTTGGGAGGGAGAAAGCGCCACTTAACAATGCGACAACACTAGTAAGTGATGTGACTCCATATCCTATACTTATTGCTAAATAAGCAATCACTTCGCACAAACCCATTAATAATAAATACTTCCATGTTTGAGATTTAACAACAAATAGGTCCAACCTTCGCCATTTGACAACCACCAGTATGACAAAGGTCATAACTACATACATAAATGTGACATACAAAAGCCAATCATTTCCTCCAATGAATCTATCCCAAAACAATGTCCACAATGCAGCTATCAATGTCGCCATTATTATTTCTTTAAAACCAGGCACATGCATAAAGTTGAGACGTTTAGACAGAAGAGCGTTCAAATCTATACTCATAAGCAGTACCCCCAAAAACAAGGTTGCTAATCCAATAAGTAAATAGCTACTTACAACTTCCTTGAAAAAAACTATTGAAAGGACTGAGGTAATACCTGAAAATGAAGCAAATATTGGATTCAGGACAGCAAGTTGACCTTTACCGAAACCCTTGTACAGAAAGATATACACAGCTGCCTGTGCAATACCAAAAAGACATAAAGTAATCAACATACTAAGGCTTAACGGCTTTAACATATGAAAGTCCTGCGTTCCAATTCTAAATAACACTACTATAAGTAGTATTATCGTTCCGAATACATGACCCCAGGCTAGACTCACTATATCTCCTACAACGTCTATAGTTTTCTTTGCGAAAAAATCAGCTAGTCCCCATCCAAACATACCTCCCAGCCCTGCAAGTATTGCAATAAATAATTCTTGTGGCATAAAAGACTATTGTGTCAAAGTTTGTACTGAAAAAATATGCTCTTGTATATCTTAGTCTATCACAATTACCAACTGAGTGTACTATAAATTATTGTGATGACTATTTATATTTAAATTGATAGAAAATGTTGTGCCCCTGCCATGAATACTAGGACTTACCTGGAAATTACCCCCATGTGCTTCGATATATTTTTTTGCGACATACAGGCCAAGATCATTACCGACAATACTTGCTTCATACTCATCACCTGAATGAGTCAATTTAGAAATAAGTTTTGAATTTACTGCTGGCAATATCCTATGATTATTATCTGTGATTTTTAAGGTGAAAGCTTTAAAGTCATAAAATAGTTCAATTAAAACACTACCATTCCTTGCGAATTTAAAGATATTCTCAAAAACATTAACAAGTGCTTGCTTTAATTTCTCTTTATCTGCATTGACTGTAAACACTACATCATGATTAAAGCTATATTTTACTTTTAATCCTCTTTCTAGCATGGAGACATTATATTCTTTCACTATTTCGCAGATCAACTGATGTAAATCGCATTCTACGAAATTATATTTAACTTCTTGTTGCTCAAGCTTTGTCACGTCAATGAAATCTTTAATAATATGAACAAACTTATCAACAAGTCTCTGTATCGTCACCAACGTTGGCTTCATTTCTAAGGGGACTTCTCCATAAATACCATCATCAAGAAGTGAGACATAGCCCTTAACTGCAGTAAGTGGAGTACCTATTTGGTGTCTTGCCAGGGACATAAATTTTGATTTAAGTTCATCGAGATTCTTTAGTTGTTCAACGACCCTTTCTATTTCAACTTTTTGGTGTTCTCCACCTATAACTATTTTCAATAGGAATATACTGAGAATAATTTCTATAAACACTAGACCTGAGCTGAGTAATAACTCATTCGTGTTGTTAGAAGATATGGCTTCAAATAAAGTAAATAACAATAAAAAGCAAATGAGTATTAAAACCGGAATTGATTTTATATTTAGAAGTTTATGCCTCAGAATAGAATATGCTGTCAGTGCTATAAATGGGAATATCATCAATGCACTGTACTTATTAAATCCAGTGTAATTGAAAAATACGGGAACAATCATTGCAAGAACTAGTATCATGCTGAATGATATGATAAAACCAATCAAAATAATAATAAGTGGGCTTCTGGCATTAAGAGATTTTTCATGTCGAATTTTCTTAATCAAATTAACAAATGCCATTATTGCCAAACAGAATGTAAGTAGAACAAAAAATAAAACTCCCATACCTACAGTTAAACCTGAGATGCCTTGGGATGTAGGTTCAATTTCGAAAAAAACCAACGGAGTTAGTGTTAACAGAGCAACAAAAATTGTCATTGGTATAAGGATAAATTTATTTTTTTTTGAAAAGTGATAATTATCACTTGGAAAAATTAAAAACATTTCGTATAATAAAAAGGCATGGAAAGTAGCAAGAAATACAGAAAATCTTATTACCCACAATACATATTCTGGTTTTGCAATTTGATAGACCAAATAGTTCGCTACTCCCCAGAGAGCAGTTACTAATGAAAATAATAGGAATATTCTATTTGTGATACTTTTGGTGTTGCTAAAATACACAGCAAAGCCGAAAACGCAGGTTGTGATGACAACAATCCCGACAAAAAATAGGTCCAGGTGAATGGGTATATTCATTTATTGCTGAAACTCTACCATATCAAGCAGTATCGTCAAATTAGTGATGCATGACCCCATTCCAGATAATTCCCCACATCAATTCTATGTAATCTTGGCACATCTCAACTATATATGCTTGAGATAAAGAAATTATAAATTCAAAGGTACCTGACCCTTATTCTTATCATTTGTGATATATCTTACACTTGATTAATATAAGGGACAATCGACTCTTGTCTTTGGGGGTTAAGTATCATTAGGAGCGCAATTTAATGTCTTCCTTTTTTCCTTCATCTGTAGTCCAAAACCAATAGAAAGTATCCGAGTCTGGTTTACCTGCATGGTCTATTTCATACTCCATACGTTGTCTATCATATTCAACAGGATTATAGGGACCTTTAAACTTATGTGACACTACAAGAAGTTTTTTTGTTTGAATTAAGGTCTCAATAAGACTTAAAAACGTTTCCTTTAAATCATCTCGTGTAGGCTGCATACTTACTGTATCCTGGTTTACTGCACCCCATAATTCCCAAGATCCATAATAATCTTCAGATGCTAATTCTAATATTATTGATTTAATTTTCTTTTCTAATTCATTCATACAATTTATTACCTTAATGTTGGATTGCCTTTCAAAGGAATCGGTGGCGATTTTTCACTACCGTTCGGAGTCTGTTCAGATATTCTACCATATGGACCTTGCTTAACTGGATTTGGATCCTTTGGATTGCCTTTTTCTAATCGCACCTGATCACTACCTTTAGTGCCAGGCTTTTGCCATCTATCTCCTCCATTTCCTGATGGTTCTACTTGCTGCCAACCTCGTTCCTTCATCATTTTACCGATTTCTTCAGGAGTTTTACCACGAATATCTTCTGGTTTTGGTGCAGGCTGAGTTGAGAATTTGAAATCTACTGAGTAGCCATAAGGGTCAGGTACCTTTGTTTCTACCTCTCGGCCTAATACTAGTCTGTAGTTTAAACCTTTCTATCATTTTTTGCACCCATTCATCTTTTCCTAGAGGTTTACTCCTTACGACTGAAGTCTGAATTTTTCTCATGTTATTTGATGACATACCTTGATTTACCGATTCGATGTAATTAGCCGGTAGTTCGGTAGGTAGTAAAGATAGATATCTGCATTGTTCTAATCGCCTGTTTAAGCTTGACCACTTCCATTCCTCTGCTCTGTTTACTAAGTTTGCATGTAATGGATTACTTTCCACATATCTGATTAAATCAAGCAAATACTTATCATCCTCAACAACAAATGACTTGTATCGACCTTGGTATATGTGTCCAGAGCCAGCCGTACCATGTACTGCATGCCAACGTTGAGTATGAGTTCCTGTCAACCATTTCATGAATTTAGATATCTCTCCATCTTCCTTTGGATAAATGACAAGGTGCCAATGATTGGGCATTACACAATATGCTAAAATTCTCATACCGAATTTAGCTTGTGCCTCCTCTAATACTAATTCAAATAGATCATAATCTTCTTCTGTGTAGAATATTTGTACCCGAGCTGTTCCTCTGTTTATGACATGATAGATATAATCGCCCATATCTATTCTAGGTAATCGTGGCATTACTTCAGCCTACGATAATAGAGATAAAATAGTTATGAATTCAAAGGTACCTGACCCCTAGTGACCCCTCATTATATTTTTTTGACACATAGAATACTACTAGGGTCCATATAAACCAAAATACTATGCGGTATATATACGTCATTTAAGATCGATTAGATATATCTTCTTTCTTGCCTTTTTCAGTTGCTAAAAACCAATAAAAAGCATCCGGGTCAACTTTTTCAAATTGTGTCATTGAGCGGTCAATTTCTTTTCGAAGTCGATTTTCATCCAAGGTGACTGCTTGATAAGATTGATCTTTAACATATTTGTACTCAGTCGGAAATATGTTTTCTTCTTTAACTAAACTTATTATTGCTTCAATAATTAAGTCCCGTTCATTTACTGTTTTATTCTGTCCATCTGACCAAAATTCCCACGAACCGTACTCGCTCTCAGAACATGCTTCAAGCATATTAAGTCTAATTTTTTTAACATCAATCATAATTTCTATTTATCTGTAATTTCCTTTAGACTTTTCTATATTCTTCTAGAAAAGAATCTGTATGGTAATGTTTTAGAGTTTGCTCAAGTCGATCTAATGATTTGTCATGGAGAAATTTCTTTGCAAGCTGTGCTCCGGTTCTTGAAGCAGTTAGATTCTCCAATACCTCAACTTGAAATAAATTTACCAGCTCATGATTATTGTAAAAATTATTAAATATTTCGTCAGCATATTTTACCAGTCTTTCAGCTAATTGATGATCCTCTTTTTCATCTATTTTCTCAAATGCCATCAGACATAAATTTCCAAGCACTATATATGGAAGGTCTTTATTTAGTTCATCATAATACTTAGGGGAATCTTTGTACTCTGGAAATTTCTCCAGTAATTTGTCGATTATATTTTGATAATTTATTACTTCCATATAATTATTTTACTACACTTTTTAGTTGGTTTAATAATGTTTGACCAATAGCTCTATCAGTCTGACTCAAGTTTACATTTTGCAGTACTCTATTCAATGCCGTGATTGATTCTATTCCTTTTTGCAAATGTGTAGAATCACCAATCAATTTACCTGTTTCTTGAGTATATTTAATTGCCCCTGCTGTTCCCCCGGGGAATTCATCCTTAGCCTTGTAGAGGTTATTAAATATATTTTGAAGTTTCTGGTCTTGAATTGTTTGTGAAATACTATCCCGAGCTGGTCCAAGCAACTGATTGGTATTATTTAATGTCTTCATTACATTATCAGCTTGCGAACAAAATGCAATACAAGTTGACCCTAGCGTTTGAAGTGCCTGAATTCCTAATACACTACCGCCATATAATATTCCCGCACCTGCTCCGGCAGCAATTCCCACTCCACCTGCAGTATTCGCAACCCAACTATGAGACGTAGCATAGTCGAATGCACTGTTCTGCGTTGCATAATTGTTAGCCCAATTACCAATTGTAGCTTGAGTACTCTCTGGGAATGCCCCCATGATACTAAATGAGAATTGTCCATCCTGATCAACATAGATCAAAGGATTATTTCTAGCATAGGCATAGCTATTCAGCATTTGTGGATCTGATAGTATTTCCTGCTGACTCTTTCTAGTAATATTTTTTACCTTCTGTTCATCACCAAGTGCCAAGAAGAGTGGATCCTGACTTATAAATCTACCAATTCGTGGATCTTGGTATCGGGCACCCATATAGTTGAAACCTGTTTCTTGGTCATACTCGTGTCCAGTAAACTTCCTCTGCTCACTGAAGTTCGTCACATAATGCTCATTCATTCGCATGGTGCCGTAGGGGTGGTAGTCAGTGACTTCGACAGTATTCATCCCTGTTGAATCGGTAACTACAGAAGAGCCTCCGAGATGGTCAGTGTGAATGTAGTAGATATTGGTCGTTGCGCCCTTAGTCTCGACTGTGGCCACTAATTCATTTCCAGCAAAGATGTGACGGGTTGTGGTTGCCCCTTGGACATTATAGAGCTTATTGGCAAAGAGAGTGGTTGTTCCCTTAGCCACATATCGAACACGATTTCCGTCATGGTCATAGAGATATGTCGTTGTAGCTCGGCCGGCAAGACTCGATTGGGTCATGAGATTACGATAGTCGAAAATATTTGACAGTCCAGCGTTTGAACTAACCATATTGCCCCAAGTGTCATAGGCATATGTTGTGGTGCCAATACCGGTAACAGCATGTGGATTTGTCAGACCTGTACCTGAGTAAGCATACGTCCCTTTGTCAGACTTATAGGTCATATTACCAATAGCATTGTAGGCGAATTCATGCTTATAACTTGATCCATTAGCCAATATTAGTGTTGATGATGCAGAGGTAAGCCTGTGAAGATCATCATATGTGTAAGCCATAATTTTATACGCGCTCGTGTCAGGAAGATCTGAAATCTCAGTAATATTACCAACACTGTCATACGTGTAACGAGCATCCATGTGAATAGCCCCTTCATTATGCATAGTTAGTTTTCGAGCCAGCCGGTACAATTCATCAGCATTATATTCATCTAATGTTTCAACACCGTTGTTATACCCTTTATACGTCACCTGACCAAGCGGCGTATAATCTATATCTGTGAGAAATGTTGTGAATGATCCCGTGCTCGGTTTTTGAGCGACCTGTTCCATTTGACCGGCGGAATTGTAGGTGTAAGCAACTTTTGAGTTGTCGGGATAGGTAATGAGCGTTTGATTACCAAGTCTGTCGTGGTCAAAGGTAGTATTAAAGATAGAGGTACCCGTCTTCATCTTTTCTTGCTGAACATTGCCGAGTGCATCATATTGGTATTCTGTCGTTGCAAATCCTGTTTCTGAAGAACTAGTAGCAAAGCATAGACGGCCTATACCAGTAGTACAGGTATCGTATTTGTAGGCAATTTCATATTCACCGACACTTGAAGAAGATTCAAACAGAACTCGATTTAAATTATCGTACGAATAGTCAACTTCGATAAGATCTGCACCGTATACCCCACTTACCTTCATTTCAAGATTACCTGCGTTATCATATACAAAGGTTGATTTTGCAAATGAGGCATCGGCAGCAGGATGCAGATCTTCTGAAGTTAGTCGCCTACCAAGACCATCGTAGGTGAAATTTCTGACATTATTCAGGGCATCAGTAATCTTTGTCAGGTTACCTAAGCCATTGTATTGGTACAGTGTAGTATAGGTACTTGTGGCATAGTGTTCATCAACCCTTACTAAGTTACCATATGCATCTTTATACAGATCTTTATATTTACCCAGAGTATCAGTAGTAGTTGTTTTCCAATCATCATAAACATTGGTTGTTGTACCTACTGCATTACCTACTGCTTTAACTCGATAGAGCGGATCATAGGCATACGTGGCATAGAGCTTAGTTGTTGCTGTCGGTGATGTACGAGCTGAACCAGTACTAAAGTATGGCAATGATTCGCGATACTTGAGACCAAGATTATTGTATGCAGTATCATTTACAGCAAAAGTATTTGCAGCTTCAGCCTCTTTTCGCTCCTGAACCGGCCGGCCCAAACCGTCAACATACACATAAGTATCGGTTGAGGTTGCTGAATTAAGATAATCTGTTTTTTGAGTAGTTCTTGGCAGCCCTGCATCGGTATACGTATACGCAGTTTTTGTGACTAATGTTGATGGTGTAGTAATATCCGGCTGCTTTTCTTCTTTTACTCGATCAAGAGCATCATAGACAGTCTGGAACACTAGCGAATTTGGATCTTTTGCCTGTTTTGGTTTACCGAGAGAATAGTCATAGGTAAATACCGTAGTTTGGCTCAGCGGATTAGTGCTGGTTGAAACATAAAGATTGAAACTATCATGGGTGTAATTTGTAGCTAAATCTCGAGGGTCCTTATCCTGTGTCACCAAGCCATAGCTGTTATACGTTTTTTCATAATCAATATAGCTTGACCCTACGACCCATCGCTCTTCTTTTGTGAGATTACCCTTGCTGACATTATTGAAGCTCAATGTATCATAGTAAAATTTCGACTCTTTGACTTTACTTGAACTTTGATTAACAGTCGTCTCTTGTGAAGGTAGGCCAACAATGTAAGGAGTAGTACTTGCAGCATAAGACCAATCAGTGGTGAATTTATCGGTGCCGGTATCACTAAATGTCCCATCGTCACTGGCTGTTACCTCACCCCACGACTTTTTCTGGAGAAGATTACCTGTTGTATCACTATAGGTATACTCTTCGGCTTTGTCTTTGTGATCACTATCGCCGTCGTAACTGAGGTTGGTTTTCTTGGCAAGTTTTACAAATTCCCGACCGTTGCTCAAGGTTGTTGTAGCCCAATTATTAACTATTTTTAAATATATATTTCCTGAGCTATCAGCAACCTCTACTCGATATGCCCGACCAATCTTGGCGAAACTGTCAGGACTTTCACCTTGTGACGAGTTTGTAGTATTACCCTGATGGTAGAATGTTTTTACCGTGCTTGAGGCGCTATCTATCTTAGTGATTTTGTTGAATCCGGCAGGCCTGCGGTCAAAAGTACTTGAGTAATAATTATCACCACCCTCATAGATATAGGCATTAGTACTAATAGTTCCCAGGCCATCATTTACTTGAATTCGTTCGACGGTGTCGTAATTGTGAGGTAAATCTGGATTTAAGAGTGTTGAGCCATCTTTATACAATGCTGAGGCTTTGTAGGTAATGGTACTTGTTGCTCCCTGGCTATGGCCAATGACCCAGAGCAAATCAACTTTTTTTGAATTATTAAGATGTACATCATCCCACGAACCTTCTCGTTTATGCACAAGATCGTCCATACCGTCACCATTGAGATCAAATATTCGAACACCATTATCCTTACCATTATCAATCACCATGTTAACAGACTCTACTAAATTCCAGCCTTCATCCTGAATCCAGCCGATACCAGTATTGATGTATGTTTTATGGGTGAAAAGAGGTGCACAGCCACAGCCCATTGTAATATCCGGTAGACCATCACCATTCACATCATATAATCTTACTCCACGATCCACGCCGCCATCTGTAAAATCAAAACCAGTCGGCAATGCCCAGTTGGAATTGAGTGTCCAGCCATTACCATTGTTCAGGTATATGCCATGATCGGAAATAACGTCCACGAGACTATCTCCATCTATGTCAGCGAATCTAACTCCGTAATCCTTGCCGAGTCGAAGAAATGGCTGTGGGGAATTCCAGTTTGAATTACTGGTCCATCCAGCACCGTTATTTATATATGAGACACTACTTGTAGCATAGGCATCATTGGTAGTTGATTTTATAATATCAGTTAAACCATCACCATTCACATCAACCAGTCGAACACCTTTATCTCCTGAACTTATGTCAGAAAAATATTCAGGTGATTCCCATGTAGCATTTTGAGTCCAGCCATTGCCATTATTAATCCACGACACCTTAGTATGACTATTATTTTCTGCAACAAGAACATCTACTAATCCATCAGCGTTTACATCTGCCAAACGAATTCCGCTATCCCGAATACTGCTATCAATAATAAGAGAACTATCTGGATTCGCCCAGGCTGCTTCTTCTTGCCAGCCGGAATCTGTGCGGATGTATGTCTTGTTTTGAGTGGTTGTGCCATTTGGACCTGAAACCATGACATCAGTCAGACTGTCGCCATCAACATCCAAGGCCCTGACACCCATATCACGCCCTAGAGATCCGACGAATGGCTGTGGAGCAGTAACAGTATCATCGTGAGTCCAACCTTCAGTGCCAGAGGTTTGATAGGCAAATGTTGTAGGGGGCAATGTAATAATATTAGAATTCTCGTCTTGTCCTGATTCAGTGATTGAAGCTAAAACAGAACGGCGGCCATTCGAGCCAGTACTATAGCTAAGAGTATATTTCCTTACCCATGTACCGTTTATCTTGGCTTTGATTTCGTTGATACGATAATTAGATCCCACAGTAAAAGCCGAGCGAGTTGAGGTTGCTTTATCAGTTCGACTCTCACGTAAAAATTCTAATTCAAAGATGCCGTCTGTTACACCACTACCTGTGTAAATAATTTTTGATGGATAAATCTGCCCAACATCCTTAAAGTACTCGTACTTAATATAGTTGTCATTACGATCGCGAATTTCTTCAAGCATCCATTTGAAGATTTTGGTTGAACTGGCCAAATCATTTTGTTGAGAAGCAGAAGTATATCCAAACTTATAGGTAGTACCAGTTTTATCCGTCACTAACCATTTATTATTATTTTTATATTCATATTTCAGAAAACTACCACTATCGACCTTTGCTCCATATGATTCGGTTGTCGGCGAAGTGTCATTAGCCTTAAGTTCTCCATCAAGAGATGAATAGAAAAAGTTTTCAGTATAAAGTTTGTCGGTTCCTTTTCTATTAAGGCGTTCAATATAAGGAATGTTATCTGACCAGCCATAACCAAATACATTTACCTGTTCACTGGGCTGACTTGTATATCGAAGTTTTATATCTGGAGTAAGATTATTTCTACCTGGAGGAACAGCAATAGAAAATTCAAAACTCAGTGCTCCTGTAAGTGACTCTGTGTCTAGTCTTAACCCATTGATAACATCTCGAGAATCATCACGATATGTTGTACCTTCCAAGGAAAGAAGCTCGGGTTCTACTTCTTCTGTTTTCTCAGGCTCAGGACTCGATTCAGGGCTAGTCTCTGGGCTTGATTCGGGCGAGGTTTCAGGACTTGCCTCAGGTGATGAAAAGACCTCTTCAGGAGAAGGTGTCTCATTTGGTATAGGAGATTCTGCTGGTTCTAATGGATTTGGATCCGGAGAATTATAAACTTCAGACGGAGCTGGCGAGCTTTCAGCTTCTTGTGCCAAAGCTGCAAACGGCGAGGAAAAAATAAATACAAAAATCAATACCGAGACCAACGCCCGTCTCCACACATTTATATGAGTCATATTATTTGTTAAAGCCTATAAGCCCGAACCGAGATAAGCTCAACAGTATCATACTGAGATAAAATAAAAATAAAGAAAAGATAAAGATACGATAAAGAATATATGTCAAAAAAACCCTCCAACGTGGAAGGTCATGCAAACACCAAGGGAAAGGAGACGTCGCCTATGGGCTAGAGCCAGACCGTAAACTTGCCCTTGGGAACCTGGAAAGAACCACTAGCAGGAGATACTGTGACCTTGCCGGTGATCTTGGTCCCCTTGGCCTTTGCGGTAATGTCGATCCTGAGGCCAGAATCGCCACCAACGGTTAAGCTCTCCCCACCATGCAGGGTGAACTTGTTGCCCTTCATCAGCTGCCCTGTTAGGGGGATCATGTGGCCGAAATTGGCAGTGTAGAGGGTGTCCATGAAGTTGCCTTCGATGAAACCGCCTTCAATCTGCCTAATCCGCAACGTGCAATCTTGGGGCGGCATGAACCGAGCACCGCGGCCCAGAAGTTTTGTCGATCCCCGGTAATCGCCGAGAGCGATGCTGGACGGGCCGACACGTTTCGCTTTAGCCGCGCGAAGCACGGTATTGCTGCTCGCCAGTTGAAATGGCGCGAGCGTTGGGTTCTGAAGTACCGCAGCCGACAAAAACCGCCGGCCTTCGAGAGGTTCGATGAAGAGCATAGTGCGTCTCCCTTGTGAAAGAGCTGGAGTGAGATGTGTCCTAGTACCCGTGTACAAAGACGTGGCTATGCATATTATATTGCATTAGTACATCAAGTGGAAGGACTATATCCCCTCTTTTTTCAGCTCTTCGATAAGTTTTGAAGCAGATTTTGAAAGTTTAGTTGGAAGTTGAATGTGAATTTTTACCAAGATATCTCCTCGACGATTTCTATCAATAGGCACACCCTTGCCTTTGACACGGAGAATTTCACCATTGTTAATGCCTTGAGGAATTTTCAAGTTAAGCGTTCCATCAAGTGTCTCAAGTGCGTATTCCCCGCCGAGAAGTGCCGTGCTTAATTTAATATTGAGATCGGTGACCAAATTTGTGCCTTCCTTGTGGAAGAGTGGATGCTTTTTGACGTGAACTTTTATATAAAGATCACCAGGCACACCACCAGCCACAGCTTCTCCGGCACCAGTCAAACGAATAACTTCACCATTATCAATTCCGGCAGGAATATTGATAGCAAATTCTTCCTGCTTTTTGTAGACACCAAGACCGTGACACTTTTTACACTTCTGAACGGGAATTTTTCCATTACCATTACAAGTTGAACACGTTCGGACTGTGGTGAATTGACCGAGAAAAGAATTTTTTGTTTCATGAATTTTACCTTTGCCATTACAGCTCGCGCAGGTTTTCATTTCTGTTCCAGGTTCTGCTCCATTACCAGTACAATGATCACATACTGAAGTTTTATTCAGCAAAATTTTACGTTCAGTGCCAAAAACAGAATCTTGAAAAGCAATTTCTACATCAACAGAAATATCAGCGCCTCGCTTTTGACGTGTACCTCCTCGAGCACCACCGCCAAAAAACTGGCCGAAGATATCACCAAGATCAATGTCTTCAAATCCCTGACCGCCGGCTTGCTGGAATCCAGAAAAATCAAAACCTCCAAAGCCTGAGCCCGGATTATAGCCGCCACCCGGAGCATCAGAAAAGACCCGGCCGTAGGCATTGTATTCGGCTCGTTTCTTGTCATCCGATAAAACGGAATAGGCTTCATTCACTTCTTTAAATTTTTCTGCACTTCCGCCTTTTTTATCCGGATGATATTGGTGAGCAAGCTTTCGAAAAGCTTTTTTAATATCTTCTTTTGATGCATCTCGATTGACACCGAGCATTTGATAGTAATCTTTTGCCATATGAGTTTATTATATACTTCTAACCAACCTCGACCACTTGACGTTTACCACATTACGCAGTACGGTTATGTATAGATCAGTTGTCTTCACAATTTGGAGGTGCCGATGAGTGCCGATACAATCACAGCGCTAGTTTACGCTGCTGCTGCAACAGCTTTAACCGCCTATGTGTTATCACGGATAACTAAGCGGAAGAAGAAGCCGCTGGAGATCAAGCAATGTCCGCTTGAGATGCCAGAACTCTGGGATACCCGCGCACCCAGTACTTACGCGGGCAGAATACAATGGGAAGAGAGTCCTCAGGGTCAGAACTACCGCTACCAGTAACGAGCCTCAGGCTCAAAGGAGAGATCATGAATAGCACTCCGCCCTCCTCTTGGCCACTTCTGCTCATGTCGGCCATTGGGGCAGCCGTCGTCAGTCTGGCCACGTTCATCATGTCGAAGTATGCGATCGTCGACGATGACCTCATCCGGCTTCGTGCTTGTACGGCTGCCATGGGATTGTTTGCAATTGTCCTTTTCATCTGCGCCCGAGTCTCACGCCGCAGGGAGCGCAAGCAACCTACCCAACGGCTCTAACCCATTCCAACCGGAGTGGGCTTTTTCTTTATTTATTTTCTCCTTCTGTTCCTGGTTCTTTGAAGTCCGCGTCTTTGATATTATCTGAGTTACCACCTTCTGGTTTTGCTTGGCCCTCCGAAGCTCCTTGAGCGGAGGGGGCGTAAGCCGCCTGACCAATTTTTTGAATTTCAGTTGATAATGCTTCAGTAGCAGTTTTAATAGCCGCAACATCTCCAGCGTCTTTTACTTTCCTCAGGTCTGCGATTTTTGCTTCAACACTCGTCTTCACATCAGCTGGCACTTTATCTCCCGCATCTTTTATAGCTTTCTCGGCAGTATAAATCAACTGCTCGGCAATATTTTTTGCTTCAACGGCTTCTTTTTTCTGAGCATCTTCTGTCGCATGCATCTCTGCATCCTTTTGCATCTTGGCAATGTCTTCTTTTGAGAGACCAGTGCTGCCTTGAATGGTAATCTTTTGAGTTTTGCCAGTAGATTTTTCTTTTGCCGTGACATTAAGAATGCCGTTTGCATCAACATCAAAGGTCACTTCAACCTGGGGCATACCGCGCGGTGATGGCGGAATACCATCGAGAATAAATTTACCAAGCGACTTATTATCATGTGCCATAGCTCGTTCACCTTGGACAACATGAATTTCTACTGATGTCTGATTATCTGCCGCAGTTGAGAAGACTTGTGATCGTGATGTTGGAATAGTAGTATTTTTTTCAATCAACTTTGTTGCCACACTGCCCATAGTTTCAATTCCAAGAGAAAGTGGAATAACATCGAGAAGCAGAATATCTTTAACATCGCCGGAAATAACTCCCCCCTGAATAGCGGCGCCAATAGCCACAACTTCATCGGGATTCACACCCATATGAGGATCCTTGTTAAACATATCTTTGACCGCCTTTTGCATAGCTGGCATGCGAGTCTGTCCGCCGACAAGCACTACTTCTTGAATATCACCAATTTTAAATGGTGAAGCTTCCATTGCCCGTCTTGTAATTTCAATCGCTCGGTCGATAAATTCTTGAGCTAATTCTTCAAGCTTGGCTCGAGTCATAGTCATGACTAAGTGCTTTGGACCACTAGCATCAGAAGTAATGAACGGAATATTTATTTCACTCTGAACTGCAGTTGAAAGTTCGATTTTTGCTTTTTCTGCTGCTTCATCGAGTCGCTGTAATGCCAGCGGATCTTTTTTAACATCAATGCCAGATTCTTTCTGAAATTCAGAAGCAATCCAGCCAATAATTTTCTGATCAATGTCTCTACCACCGAGGTGTGAATCACCATCGGCAGATTTTACTTCAACAACATCATCAGCTACTTCAAGAACAGAAATGTCGAATGTGCCTCCACCAAAATCGAAGACGACAATTTTTTCATCTTTCTTCTTGTTGAAACCATAGGCCAAGGCCGCTGCTGTCGGTTCATTAATGATGCGCTTCACATCAAGACCGGCAATCTTGCCAGCATCTTTTGTGGCCTGTCGCTGGGCATCGTTGAAGTAGGCTGGGACAGTAATAACTGCTTCGGTAATTTTCTCTCCAAGTCGAGATTCTGCATCAGTCTTTAATTTCTGCAAAATCATAGCTGAAATTTCTTCAGGGCGATACCATTTGTCTCCCATCTTAACTTCAATACCGCCGTTATCAGCTCGTCGTGACTCAAACGGCACTGATTTAATATCTTTTTGAACTGCAGGTTCGTCGAAGGTATGTCCAATGAAACGTTTAATTTGGAACACCGTGTTTTTAGGATTGGTCACTGCCTGGCGTTTTGCCAAGAGGCCAACCAGTCGATCACCTGTTTTTGATTGAGCGACAATTGAGGGGGTGGTGCGAGCGCCTTCGGCATTATCAATAATATGCGGCTCACCGCCTTCCATCACTGCCACTGCTGAGTTTGTGGTACCAAGATCGATACCGATTACTTTTGCCATTTTGTTTAATTAGTTAAGAGTTAATATACGCAGGTTGCGCAAGTAATATAAATTTTTATGGTAAAAATTTATATTACTTGCTACACCCATACGTGTAGTGGAAGCCGAAAGAATAATGAAATTGCAATGGTCTGGCCTGCCTCGACTGCAATTTAGCAGGCGTGGACAGGAGATCCGAGGACCTTGCAATTTCATTATTCTGAAGGCGAACTAGACTGTGGTAGGAGGTCGTGCAGCTAAACCAGTTATAAAATTTGATTTCCGTGATCCAAAAAGGAGATTAGCGTAAGGAGAAGCAAATGGTGCAGTATGAATTAAAATTTCAACAGGAGCATTGAGAATAAAACGAGTATCAAAACCAGCTTTGAGCGATGTATTATTTTTCGGAATAACTTTAACAATCCGCGGCTCAGAAATAGCAACTGTTTCGTCACCAGTAGTCTCAAGCAAAATAGCCACAATAACCCAAGCCGTCGGCTGCTCGACTTTGGCAAAACGTATATGCTGTTTTGTTTGGATGTTAATCATGTTTCAATTCGCCTATCTTGACGCTGGCTGGACGAATAATCTTACCATGTAGTATATAACCTTTTTGTAAGACTTCAACTACTTTGTGATTTTTCTCTTTTTCGGTGACCGGAACTGTTTCAACTGCATTGTGTTTCATCGGATCAAATGTTTCGCCCATTGGATTAAATTCTGAAAATCCATTTTGCTGAAGCACTCCGAGAAGCTGCGAATAAATATGCTCAACACCAATGCGCCAATTTTTATCAACCTTCTCCCAGGCCTCTTTATTATTAAAAGCCATGGTAAAACTATCAAGTACAGGCACAATCTGAAGAACAAGATCTTCGGCGGCAAATTTCATCATTGCTTTGCGAGTCTCTTCATCACGTTTTCGAGAATTTATAAAGTCTGCCTTGGCTCTTTGCCAGCCATCTAAATACTCCTGCTTTTCAGCCAGAGCTTTTTTAAGTTTGACCCGAAGAGATTTTACAGTATCTTCGGTATTACCCTCGCCATCTTCAGGTACAAACTCTTCATCTATCTCTATATCTTTATCGTCGTGCATAGGCAGAATCTAGAATTTTATTATAGACAGCCACTATATCAGGATTAACACTGGCTGTATAGAAAGCTAAACTATTAATTTCTTTACATTTTATCCGATCATTACTAAACATAGCGCAAATCACCTGACGGCCGCCAATACCAATTTGATCTTCGCCGGCTTTTTGATTTGGAGGAACAAGTGTCAGACCAACTTGATCAGTAAATCCAGCAGGAGTTGAGTAATAATCAGGTGTGAGGTTCCAATCGGCCGGATATTCGAAATTAACCCCGCCAAAATTGTATTCTTTCATTCCAGCGGCAATTTCAGTATTCGTTGCTGAGGATTTACTAAACCAGGGGCATTGCGCCAAACAGTATCCCAGTAACCCGCCAATAACAAATGCTGTAATAACAATAAAGAACACCTTTTTATTTTGCATACCTGTATTTTAAAATAATTTGGATTTTTGTCAAATAAAAACCGCCGGCGAAGCCTGGCGGATTGCGTATTACTGTATTGAGGAGCGAAGACTCAAGCCTTTCCAGTTAGTATTGGCCAGCAAGATTATCTTGCCACGTGTCACCGATTCAATGGCATCCTGGAAATCAGGATCATTCAGGCCACATTCGTCGACAAGTTCCAACTGAAGGTTCTGAACCTCAACCTCAAGGTTCTTGCCCTCAAACTTATTTTTAACTTCTTCTCGCCGAGCGTCTGCCCAGCCTTTCACATGCTTCAGGGCGGTGTTGACAGCATTCTTGTGTGTTGCAGGAACTCGACTAGGCAATTGTTCTACCATGGCCCGCCCAGTCGCAACTTTTTCATCTACAAGCTTACAGTCATGCAGGACTGAAGATGCTTCCTTCAGAGCTTGGCGCCTTTGTCGAGCAACTGAAGTAAAAAGGCGGGCTGGAATGGCGAGACTGAATGTGCCATAGAATTTGACACCTGAGATCCAGACCTTCAGGTACAAACTCTTATCCAGTTTCAGGCGCCGAGGCAAGAGCTCAAACTCATTCAGCAATGCGTGAGGATCTGTAAGCGTGTTGGTCCTGAGTTCAAAGGAACTCCGAACTG
>JAIFWI010000004.1 GCA_019661945.1 Candidatus Parcubacteria bacterium
ATTACCGTCCAGAGCGTACAGGACGTGGCGGGTATGGCGGTGGGCTGCCATGCTGCCTGTGCACACTGTTTATGAAGCTGTGTGCAACAAGCGTTAGGTTGAAGTAGTCGTAGATTGCCGCCACAACCACTGCAGTCGCTGACCACTCCAAGAGCATCATGCCGGTGACTGTGTTCTCCACAGTGCCGAACCATGCCTCGCTCATCGAGGTAATCCGCCGGCCGTTCGCCGTGAACTTCTCATGCGTGTCGCTAGCACCCGGCGCCAAGCCGTAGGCCAGGATCCGCCCGAGGGTCTGAGGATTCATCCTCACCACCCTCATAAGCACATCCTGGAACACCTGCTTGGAAAAGGACTGCGGCGAGAAGTGGTTACGAACAGTGTCGAGGGTGATTCTGCATTCACCCGCGATCTGCTTCGCGATGTTCTCGAGGTACAGCTGGTTCATCTGCTCTTGAGTGCGGACGGATGCCGTTAGTGCAGTTCTCATTTTTTCTCCTTTCGGGAGATTCTCGTCACCACTATGGATGTAGATATCGAGAGACACCTACATAAGAATCCGAGATAGATTCTTTGACGACCCGATCGTGCCCAATCGATGCCAATATAATATCATACTTCTAACGCAGGGTCAAGTATTGAGATAGCTTTGCTCGCTCTACAGGACGATTTTCGAACTATTAAATGGGAGGAGGAATGTCCTTTTCCAAGCATTACGTTAAAAGAAATACAGAGTTTATTAAAATAAAAAAAACACCCCAGGGTAAGCCGGGGTGTGAGTGTGCCATGAAATACTGAGTAGCCATCGATTAAGCCTGGCGGTACATCCGGCGGATTTCTGCAATCCACTCGGGATGATCGGCACTTCGGCCGCAGGCAACCCACTTCTGGTAAAGTTTTACTTGCGATTCGAGGACGGGTTTGCGGGTTGTCGCAAAGTGCTCAAGTGTGTGTTCGCAGGTTTCGCCATGTGCCAACCGTTCGAACTCAATCATTTTTTCGTAATCGAGATCCGCCCCAATCCAACCGTTAGCCAGGTGTTCCATTTCGTGCATCATCCCGATTACTACAACCGCCTCAAAAGTAGCATTGATGAGGTGAGGGTCCTGAGTCAGAGATCGAAGCTTGTTCATCCCTGCCATGAAAGCTTGGATAAACACCGCAACGAGCGGTTTGCCATTTTCGATTTTGCACGCAATAGGATTGTACTCCACTTGCTTACCTGCCAGCTGGATAGCAGTGTTGTATGGTTGGACCAAGTAGCTCTGACTGTACCGCTGCACGATTCTGTTTGCGTTCAGGGTGTACCGTTCTTGGACTGGCCTCAAGCTGTACTTACCAGTCATGAGCTGGCTTACGTGGGGTTGAATCTCATTTTCCCAGAATGCAGTTGCCTCTTCGTGACTTGGCTGTTGCATTAATGTGCTCCGGTATGAAGATCGTATTCAATGTAAAAGGACGCCATTACTGTAATAACATGATCAGATAGATAGGTCAAATATTTGCTCCAAGGGTTGGGAGCTGTTCGAACGTATCTTTTATATGGAAAATTCAATTATCCACTCAATGCCATATTTATCTCTAAACATGCCCGCATATGTTCCCCAAGGACTATCCCCCATTGGTCCTTCTACTTTTCCTCCAGCTGAAAGGCCACTAAATAATTTGTCTGCTTCTTCTTTGCTTTCGGTGTTTATTATAATCTTACTTCTGTTTTCATTCTCATTTACTTTTCCCATTATTTCTGGAACATCATTTGCCATTAACATATTATTTTTACCGATGGGCAAAGTAATAAGCATTATTTTATTTTCCTCGTTTTTTGCCACCGGGAATTCAGTACTTGCGATATCCTTGAAACGTATCACTTTTGCGAACTCTCCGCCGAATACTGATTTGTAAAAAGTAAAAGCTTCTTCAGCATTACCATTAAAGTTAATCCAAGGATTTATTGTTGCCATACTTCAATGATATCAAATTAAATTAATTTGATGAAGCGTTTTTTATTTTGCTCGCCCTGGTGGATGATTTTCGAATTTTTTTAATACGGAAAGAGTAATGGTGCCTGTTATCTACTGGTCATTAAAGCAATTTTCAACTAGATCTACTGCTGTTTCATATACATGGATTTTTTCTGTCGCCATGGCATACCTTTTGCTGAGGAAATTTACAACAGACCCTATTCTTTCGGGGTTATGAACGGTGACATAAATTTCTGAAATTGGGTTCCGAATAGTCAGGTTATTTAGGTTTACTTCTAAGCCGGCGCCGAGACCTATGATATATAGCTGTATAGCTGCAGTAATGTCATGTGTACTAAAAGTATGACTATGGCTTTCATGGCATGACACTGCATCTATATATTCACCACTATTTGTTTTATGAGTTTCCTGAACTCTGAATATGTGAGCCGAGTTTGTTTCCAGTTCGCGGTACAAACTGCCATGTGGGTATAGTGCATTTACTATCACATCTGATAACTGACTCAATCTACCGCGACGAATTGAAAGACGGTCTTTTTGTGGTAAAAAACTAAAGTCGAGGAAATTATCCTCCAAAACGCGGTCATAGTTATAATTCACAAAAGCAATTTTTCCGTCGAGGTTTGGCTTAGTAAGAATTTTAACATTCAGTCGCTCCAACCATCCATTTTCGGGAGCTCGATACTTTTCCTCAAAAATATCCCGCATTACTTGGAATATGTCGTTCTCAATATCAAGACCGGTTGAGTGATACTTTTTTGCGCGAGATTCAATGCTTATACAAACATCGATTGTCGGATGGTCCTTACCACTTCCAACTTTTTCCACCCACTCCGAGATGGCCTCTTTGTGTTTATAACGATTCACTGTATCGCGCTTCATATGCTCAAGAATTAAATCCTGTAGTTCATCCCAAACTGGCAGGCCGTAGTCTACAGATGCTCCAGCTCCAAGAATGACAAGTCGTTTTACATTACTATTGGGGCGAAAATGCATTGAATGTCATTATTAAAAAACTCTAGGGCTCCCCCGGCAGGATTCGAACCTGCGACCAATCGCTTAACAGGCGACTGCTCTACCGCTGAGCTACAGGGGAATGTAAGAAAATAATATCAGAATTTGCTGAATTGTAAACGCCGTGGTTGAGGTGAGCATACCTTGCTATACTAATAATATGAGTTCGAAATCGTTGATCTGGCTTTGTATGGTCATTGGTTCCACTATCGGCGGAGCTATTCCAAATCTATGGGGCGCGACTTTCCTATCAATGTCCTCTGTCTTTCTAACTGCCCTTGGCGGTATTGTCGGCATCTGGATTGGTTTTAATCTCAGCAGGTAAAATACTCTGCCGCTTTTTTATTCGACAATCTTATACATTCTAGTTATAGTACCTCCAGAGCTGTCTATTGTGGACAGCGTTTTTTGAGAAATTTTTTAGAGAGGAATAGACCATGATCTCTGCGACCTCGGCCTTTCGGATTTACAAGTCGCCGCTGACGAGCCGTTACACGGGTGCAGCCATGCAGGAACTCTTCGGTGATCAGAGAAAGTTTACCACCTGGCGAATTCTCTGGTACAAGATGGCGTTCTGTCAGCACCGGCTTGGAGTGTCACGTGTGACCATGCCTCAAGTTGAAGAACTTGAGAGACATGTGAACATCACCGACGAAGAAATTCGGGCGGCCATGGCACTGGAGAAAACGCTGAAGCACGATGTCGTCGCTCACTCACAAACGTATGGAGTCGCCTGTCCCCTTGCGGCGCCGATTATCCACCTTGCATGCACCAGCATGTTCGTGTGCGACAACACCGATCTCATCATCATGCGCGATGGCCTTGACCTCCTCATCACCAAACTCGTCCGATGTATCGATCGGATGGCCAAGCAAGCTGAGAAATGGGCACACCTGCCCACTCTCGGCTGGACTCATTTACAGCCCGCTCAACCAACAACGGTCGGCAAGCGCATTGCGATCTGGATGCAGGATCTGGTGATGGACCTTGAGGATCTTGTTTCGGTCAGGGATGGCATGAAGTTTCTCGGGGCCAAGGGAGCTACTGGTACTCAAGATAGCTACCTCAAGCTTTTTGGCGGAGATGACGAGAAGGTGCTGCAGCTCGACAGAATGATTACAAATAAGTGTGGCTTTACGTATACCATGTCTGCTGTCTGCGGGCAGACCTACACTCGGAAAGTTGATGCCAAGATTCTCTCAGTGCTCGGAGGTATCGGATCAAGCATCCACAAAATGATGCAGGATCTACGCCTACTTCAGCACATGAAAGAAATCGAAGAGCCGTTCGATGAAAGCCAGGTCGGCTCAAGCGCTATGGCCTACAAGCGCAATCCAATGCGTTCAGAGCGCGCCTGCGGTTTGGCTCGGCACAGTATCATGCTTCCTCTGGAAGCCCTGATGACTCATGCCACGCAGATGTTTGAGCGAACGCTCGATGACAGCGCTCCCCGGAGAATTTATATTCCGGAAGCATTCTTGGCGGCAGATGCCACCTTGACGATTGTCCAGAATGTCTTCGAGAGACTGGTTGTCTATCCGAAGATGATTCAAAGGAATCTGGCCGAGGAGCTACCTTTCATGGCCACCGAGGACATCATCGACGCCGTGGTCAAGGTGGGCAAGAATCGCGCTGAATGCCACGAAAGACTGCGAGTCATTGCCCAAGAATCCGGCCGACAGGTTAAGGAAGAAGGCAAGGACAATCCATTCATTGAATTGATCAAGGCCGATCCTTACTTCGAAGATGTCACAGAAGTTGTCGGCCAAGCTCTCAAGGGTGCAAACTTCATCGGCCGGGCCCCAGCTCAGACACGAACTTTCTTGAATAATGAAATCAGACCGGTTCTCAACCGGTACCGTGATCAACTCGAAGGCAGTAGCGAGCTTCGAGTTTAGTTCAGTTCTTTCCCGACGGAGTAATGTTGCTCCGTTTTTTATACCCAAATTTTTAAGTACATTTTTTGCTGCCATTGACAATACATAGATTTTGTTATAATATACATACCAGTTGCACTGATTCCCTGTTCCCCATTCACACCAACGAGGTGAATCATGACAGAGATACTTGCCTTCGTTGCTCTGGTTGTCCTGGCAGTCGGTATCTTCCTCATCCTCTACGGCATCAGGATGATCCGTGAGCTTCGTCAGCTGGATATGATGTTCAAGATGACCGGCGAATGGGTCAAGCGCCAGATGCTGACAACTCCTCTGTATGAAGGTGAGCCGACGTACATGAGGACATACCGCGTCGCCAAGGATGAAAGCGACGAGCAACTTGGCCGAATTGCGATCAAGGTCAACACCGCGGTTTACTGCGGTGGCTCGATCCTTCTCGGCCTTGGGCTCTGCATCGCCGCTCTAATCTGGTTGACACAACTCGCCGCCGCGTAATGAGCGAGCCGAAACACCCCCACAGTGAACCACTGGAGGGGGTTTACTGTTTTATATAATTAAACTCTCTTTTTTATCAATGCTACTATATATAGATGCTTAACCTTACTAAAAGCGAATTAGCGATTCTACGGAAGCTTAATACTCCTATTAAGATACAAGACTTTTTAGATACACTTCCAATTAATTTCGAAAAAAAGGGCAACACTAATATGTCACCACGAAGAGTTCTTCGAGAAAAAAAAGCTCATTGTATGGAAGGAGCACTTCTGGCAGCGGCGGCTTTATGGCTCAATGGCCAGTCGCCGCTTTTGCTTGATCTTAAAGCCATGCCTCATGATGATGACCATGTAGTCACTTTGTATAAAATTAATGGCCTTTGGGGAGCAATCTCAAAAACAAATCATGCCACATTGAGATTTCGCGATCCAATTTACAAAACAGTGCGCGAATTAGCCCTGTCATATTTCCACGAATATTTTCTCGAGAAAAACAGTAAAAAAGTCCTGTACAGTTATTCCAAGCCCTTTAATTTAAAACGCTTTGGCCAAAATTGGATTACTTCTGAAGAAGATCTCTGGGATTTAGCTATAGATCTCGATGACTCACCTCACACCAGGCTTTTCCCTAAGAAAAATAAAAAATACTTCCGTAAAGCTGATGCCATGGAACGTAAAGCCGGCAAGCTTCTTGAATGGAAAAAATAGAAGTGTATAATAGCTTTATGCAAAAAATAGTTCCATCATTATGGTTTGATAATCAAGCAGAGGAAGCGGTGAAGTTATACACGTCACTGTTCGAAAATTCTAAAATTTTAAGTGAAGCTCGGTATAATGCCGAAGGAGCTAAAGTTGCCGGTAGGCCTGAAGGTTCTATTATGACTATGGAATTTGAATTGAATGGTCAAAAATTCATGGCATTAAACGGCGGTCCAATATTTAAATTTACCGAAGCTGTATCGTTCATGGTTAGCTGCGAGACACAGGAAGAAGTGGACAAATTTTGGAATGCCCTGACGGCAGACGGAGGACAAGAAAGTCAGTGTGGCTGGCTCAAAGATAAATTTGGTCTATCATGGCAAATTGTTCCCACAGCCTTAGGTAAAATGATGAGTAGCAAAGATCCCAAGAGAGCCCAACAAGCGATGCATGCCATGTTTCAAATGAAGAAACTCGATATTGCCAAGCTCCAAGAAGCATACGACAAATAAAAGGATATAGGTGTATACTATGGGTAATGGACAGACTTCCCATACGCCTTAGTCTGTGGTATTTAATACAACTCCTTTTCCTTTGTAATGCATACTTTTTCACGGCTCGGCTAGGATTAAGCCTTGACGCCGTTGGTGGTTTTGCCACTCTTGTCTGGCCGCCAACCGCTATTGCCCTGGCAGCTCTCTATCTGTATGGATATCGTCTCTGGCCAGGAATTTTTCTTGGAGCATTTCTGGTAAATTTGTGGACTGGCGCACCAATCCTGGTTGCACTTGGAATAGGCATCGGAAATACACTCGAAGCAATTATCGGTATATATCTTTTACATCGTTTCGATGATTCACCTCACCTGTTTGAAAATGTCCGCAGTGTTGTCAAGTTCATATTTCTGGTTGCATTTATTGCTACGCTCGTTAGCGCCACTATTGGAGTATTCAGTTTATGGCTTGGAGGAATAGTTCCCTCTTTAAATATACCAATTACTTTGTCCGCATGGTGGGTTGGAGATATACTCAGCGCCCTGATTATTTTTCCCCTACTCATCATTGTACTTTCAAAAAATTATACCAATACAATAAAATCAAATCCTTGGGAAGCAATTGGCCTGTTACTTATTACTACTATAATTAACGTTATAATATTTTGGTCACCATCTGGTGAATTGCGCGAAGCATCACTTTTATATCTTGTCTTTCTGCCGCTTACCTGGTCGGCATTTCGATTTGGTGTTTTTGGTACAGTTATAAGCATTTTCCTGACATCGAGAATTGCCATTTGGAGCACAGTGTATGAGCATGGTCCATTTGTTCAGATGTCTCTGAGCGAAGGGCTTACCTATTTACAATTATTTATGGCAGTAATTGCTATAACATTTTTGGTTTTTTCGGCAGTGGTTAGTGAACTGAAAAAAGCAGTAGCGACGCGAGATACTTTCATGAATATTGCCAGCCATGAATTAAAAACACCGATTACTAGTCTCAGACTTTATACACAAGTTATAGAAAAACAAATTAACGGTCGTGAAGATATACCTATCCTTACCTCATCCCTATCGAAAATAAATAGGCAAATTGATAAATTAATGACACTTATTGAAGATTTACTTAATGTTTCCAGAATTCAGCTGGATAAATTAGAATTACATCAAGAAGCATTTGACCTGCAGGTGCTTGTCCAAGAAGTAGTCAGCGATATTCAGGTAGATTCCTTACATCATACTATTGTCACCAAAGGGACACTTTCAAAAAATATATTTGCTGATCGAGATCGGATTGGACAAGTTTTGATTAATCTTCTGAATAATGCAATTAAATATTCTCCGCATGCCGATACAGTGCTTATTGTATTAAAAGATGAGAAGGACAAGGCTCGAGTTATTATTCAAGATTTTGGCATCGGCATTCATCCTGATCACCATCAGATAATTTTCAATCGCTTTTATCGGATAATAAGCGCCAATAATACTGAGATTCCCGGACTTGGAATAGGCCTCTTTATTTCTCAAGAAATAATCCGCCGCCATGGAGGGCAGATAGAAATTAAAAGTGAATTAGGGAAAGGCTCTGAGTTTAGTTTCTGTTTAGCGTGTACATAGTATAGTATACTGATCCTATGAAAATTCGTAAATCAAACATTGGTTTAGTTTTATCACTCATATATATAGTAGTATCGATATTCTTTATTTCGACTCAGGGACTATTGGGAGAAAGTTTCATTACCCTCATTCTCGGCTTGCCGTGGAGCATGATTCCAGCTTTCTTTGAATATGCTCATTCTACCAGTATTATTCTCTATATCTCGCTTATTGTGCCGCTTATTGTTAACGTATTTGTGCTCTATTGGATTGGCTCATTTTTTGACCGGAAAAAACCTGAGGCTACATTCCCACCTTCCCATCTTTAATTACCGAAGTATAGTTCCGATGGAGATGGTTTACCTAAGAGTTTATGAGCAATATGCTCCCCGGCCATAAAGCAAACAACCTGCGAT
Organism: Candidatus Parcubacteria bacterium; assembly: GCA_019661945.1. GTDB lineage: Bacteria > Patescibacteriota > Minisyncoccia > Phycocordibacterales > JAKAEA01 > JAIFWI01. The sequence continues at coordinate 8,593 of JAIFWI010000004.1, forward strand.
CCAGCACCAGAAATTGTTGCTTCGTTTTCAGAGACCTTAATAAAGGGCCCTTGTGACCAATGTTTATTAACTCCAAAATGTCCAGACCAGGTATATTCTATTTCAAGATCTAAGTAAGGAAATATTCTTTTTATAAATCCCTGAAGCTGTTTTAAGTGAGGGAAATGTGGATCAGTCTTTCGATGTTTTTTATGTACTACAATACCACCAAATCCAAGAAGGATCCGATTATCTTTTGTCAGTTTAAAATAATTCTCATTCTTGCGTGAATCCCAGACGACTTTTTTTCTTTCAGCAAAACCAATTTTCATGACTTCCTCCGAAGTAAGCGGTCTTGTGACGATAATTGTCGTCCGCAAATTCCTGATATCATCAGATGGATAATCGACATCAATTGCCCAAATAATTTTTTTGTATTTTATAGTGCCATGATTTGTCCGAGCTATACCATTGATAGCTTGTACCACAGCAGTATTCTCGTATATCCTGACTCCATTCTTCTCAACTACCCCGGAAAATCCTTGAACAAATCTTAAGGGATCAACACATAACCCATGTTGCGCAGACAAAACACCATGATTGAAGAGTGGAGAATTAATTTCCTTTTTTAATTCGTCACCCTCAAGAATTCTTGTCGTACTTTCTATTCTTTTCTCTGCTTCATATTCTTCATATAAATTATTGTAATTCTTGCCTGGGAAACCACAAATTAAGGTATCCTGTGACTCTGCATCACAATCTATTGCCTCTGTAGCAATGATCTGTCTTAATGCTCTCAGTGCCTCATGAGTTTTATTCCAAAGAAGATGAGTCTTTTCTAGACCATACTCTTTAATCATATCTGTTAAATCTCTCTCGCCCCGGGTTACAAGTGTTCCGGCCGCCTTGCCTGTAGCCCCACTACCGATATACTGTTTTTCTACTAAAACGACATTTTGAGCACCAAATTTTGTTAAAAAATGAGCGGCTGAAACCCCCGTTATTCCCCCGCCGACTATTAAATAATCACACTCGATATCTTCCTTGAGCTCTGGACGGATAACATACCCTGGATTTTGCCAAAATATTTCATGTTTCATGTCCCTAGCATACCATAAACAACATACCGCCCGTAAGGGCGGCATATTGAGGCTCTATTCTACATTTATCTTTCGTTAATGAGTAATAGAATTTGATTTTTTCGGTCAAGCTGTACGCACAGCCTGTAGCAAAAACAATACACTATATACATGAAAATAGTATGAACTATTCCGAGCTCAAGTTTGTGATATACTAAACACGTAAGCTAATATACAAAAATTATGAATAATTCATGCGCTACCTGCGGCAAAGAAACCAAAGGTTTTACCTGTAAAATCTGCAATAATCATTTTGAAACAACAGAGACAGCACATGCTGACTGCGAAGGAGTTATGGAAGCAAAATGCGTCGGCTGCAGCCAAGCCGAGAGCACATGTAGCTGCTAATATCCACCGTTCATGCCTATCATCATAAGCATCGCTACATTCGTCTTTACGTTTCTCGGAGGTCTGTTTGCTTTGCGGTTTAAAGATAAGCTTCATCTTATTTTAGGCTTTAGTGCTGGCGCAGTTATTGGTGTAGCTTTTTTTGATTTAATTCCTGAGGCAATTGAATTGGGCAGTTCTGCGTATGATATCGCTACTATTACTTCAATCACTGCATTAGGTTTCATTAGCTACATGATTCTCGATCGATCTATCATCATGCACAGCCATGTTCACGAAGAACACGATCATGCTCATTCTTATCGCGGCAAATTAGGAGCAGCTAGTTTAGCTATTCACAGCTTTCTTGATGGCGCAGCCATCGGTTTAGCCTTTCAAGTTTCAGCGGCAGTTGGGGTAATCGTGGCCACAGCAGTGCTCGTCCACGATTTTTCTGATGGCCTTAACACTGTTAATTTAATTTTAAAAAACCATGGCGGCCGAAAACAAGCCCTGCGCTGGCTTCTTATTGATGCTATCGCTCCTGTTATCGGAGTTATCTCTACTTCATTCTTTACTCTACCGGAACATAGTTTGGGAGTCATCCTGGCCCTTTTTGCAGGATTTTTCTTATATATCGGCGCCAGTGACCTTTTACCAGAAAGTCACCACAGTCACCCAACAATTTGGACAACGGTCATGACTATTATCGGCGCAGGCATATTGTATGTCGCTATTCACATCGCTGGTTTCTAGTTTGTATCCAAGCTCGACACTATAGTACAATATAAAGTGTAATACACGCTCATATGCGAAAGCTTTTTATCATTGTACAAAGTCTTACTCTCATTTTCATTCTATTGTTCTCATTTCCCCTGGCAATCTTCGCTCAGCAAGTCATTCAGGCTAATCCCATAAATCAAAAAGCGACTGTGTTTATTACTCCCCGAAGCGGCACCTTTCTTGAGGGTTCAACATTTGAAGTACCAATCTTTCTTAATACCCATAATAATAGTATTAATGCTCTTCAGCTTGAGGTGAAATTTGATCCAAAAAAATTATCAATCGTGAAGCCATCAGGTGGTCAGTCAATTATTGGCATTTGGGTTGAGCCACCAAGTTTCTCAAATACTCAAGGTTTTGTCAGAATTGTTGGTGCCATTCCAAATAGTATTACTACTGAGAGTGGCTTGATCACGACCATTACCTTCAAAGCTATAGCTTCCGGTCCGACCACAATCTTCATTTCAAAAACCACAAAGGTTCTGGCTAGTGATGGTTTTGGTTCAGAAGTGCCTACAAGTCTCGATCAAGCTGTCTATACTATTATGCGCCGACCACCGGAAGACGTAAAAGTTTTTTCTGAAACCCATCCCTTTACTGACCAATGGTACAACAATGACAGTCCGATTGTTTCTTGGGAAAAAAATCCTCAGGTAACTGATTTTAGTTTTACCTATGATAATAAGCCGTTCACTATTCCTGACAATATTCCAGATACTGAAGAAACAACAATATCATTTCCAGATTCAGCTGAGGGTATTAGCTACTTTCATATAAAATCACGGAAGAAGGATGTGTGGGGAGCAACAACGCACTTCCCGATTCGAATTGACACTACTGCACCTGCAGGTTTTACTCCTCATGTTGAAAGTTTACAGACTAAAACTGATGAAGAAAGTAGTCGAGCTATTGTCTCATTCTTTACTACAGATAATCTTTCAGGTATTGATCATTATGAAATTGGTATCATTGATCAGAGCACACCCGCAGATGTTTCACCGGCTTTTGTTCAAAGCGAGAGCCCCTTTCTTTTACCGGTAAATACTGAGCATGGTTCGCGCCTTATCGTCAGAGCTTTTGACCGAGCCGGCAACGTTCGAGATGTTTCAATGAATGTATCAGTGCCTTTTGCTTTGACTACAGCTATCAGAAGCAACGTGGTTTGGATTCTAGCTCTCCTTCTTATTATTATTTTAATTTTGCTCCTCATTCACTACCTTATCGGTCATAAGATTTTGGCTAACTTCAAGAAAGCCCTGAAAATTATTCACGATGAAGAACGCCAGCCATTTGCAATCGTACCAAGACTTCAACCCCAAGGCGTTTCTGAGCATTTTGAACCCCAATTCCAACAAAAGGCCATGCCTCAACACATTCAGGTTCCAGAAATTCAGATTCCTGTAGTCCGGCTACCTGAAGATCATATCTACACCCCTAATGCAGATAGCGCCTTGAATCGCTAAGCTTTGGTATAATAGATAGATGAGGCAGTTTAGTACCCCGATGATGCGGCAGTATGCTGCCATCAAACAAGAATATGCAGATTGTCTGCTTTTTTTCCGTTTGGGTGATTTTTATGAACTTTTTCTTGAAGATGCTCTAATTGGAGCAAAAGTCCTTGATATTGTTCTTACTCGCCGGCCACGCGGCAAAGACGGCGATGTGCCGATGGCTGGTGTACCCTTTCACGCTGCTGATGCTTATATTGCAAAATTGGTGAAAGCCGGTCATAAAGTTGCTATTTGCGAGCAAACAAGTGAACCAAATGGCCGAAGTTTAGTCGAAAGAGAAGTAGTACGTATTGTTACGCCGGGCACTATTCTAGATGAGAAAAGCCTATCTTCAAAAGAGCACAATTATACGATGAGTCTGGCCATCGCTGAAAATATAATTGGTATTGCTGTAGCTGATATTTCTACTGGTGATTTCGAGACTCAAGAATATGAATATACCGATAATCTGGCTCATATTATTGCCAATGAGTATGCCCGCTTCCGGCCTGCTGAGTGTATTGTCAATTTCGCTGTCTATAATAATCCTACTCTTTTAAAACTTTTGAAACTTGAGAGAAATATCAATATTTATTGCTTTGAAACTTGGGATGAGTCAGCCGAGCAAGCCGAAAGATTATTAAAGAGACACTTTGAAGTAAAGAGTCTGCGCGGCTTTGGCCTTCATGACAAAGAACATGCCCTTCGAGCTTCGGGAGCTCTTTTAGCATATTTGGCAAATACTCAAAAAAATAATATCGGTCACATAAAAAAGATAACGAGTGTTGCCTCAGATAATCATGTTGGCCTTGATGCATCAACGATAGCAAATCTTGAACTCTTCGAAACAATTCGAGAAGGTGAAGAACAAGGAGCTTTTATTGGCAGTATTGATAGCACTAAGACTGCTATGGGCGGCCGAATGCTTCGAACCTGGATTCGTGAGCCATTGAGAAACAAAAAAGAAATTGAAATGCGATTTCAGGCTGTGGAAGGCTTGCTTCACGAACGCAGTATCAGAAACAAAACACGGGCAGAGCTTCAAACTTTGTATGATATTGAAAGAATTATCTCGCGGCTTTCAGTTGGCATTGGTAATCCCCATGATCTCATTAATTTAAAAAACACTCTTTTTGCTATTCAAAAAACTCATACCCTGCTTTCAGCTATTTCAACTTCCTCGATCCAGGAGCTCATTCGCGAAATTCCTGATGCCAAACATATCGCTGAACAAATTGATACCTACATTATCCAATTCCCTGCTCTTGATCCTAAAAATGGCGACATTATTAATGAAGGAGTTGATAAGGAACTTGATACATTACGCGAAAATATCCGTGATAGCAAACAATGGATTGCCAATTTAGAAACACTCGAACGAAAACGCACCGGTATCGGCTCACTCAAAGTAAAATTTAATAGTGTTTTCGGCTACTATATTGAAATTACCAAGTCTAATCTTGATTCTGTGCCCGCAGATTACATTCGCAAACAGACAACCGTTAATGCTGAACGATTTATTACTCACAAGCTTCAAGAATACGAAGACACAGTTTTACGCGGTCAAGAACTGATTAATAAACGTGAGTATGAACTTTTTATTGACTTGATTAAAAAAGTTCTGGCTGAAACGCATATGCTGCAGAAAATTTCAGAAAATATCGCTACCCTTGATTGTTTATTGAGTTTCGCTGATACAGCTGAGCGTGAGCGGTACACAAAACCAATCATTACTTCCGACGGTGAACTTACTATTGAAGACGGCCGGCATCCTGTGGTGGAACAGCTGCATGAATCGTCATTTGTGCCGAATAATACCCATCTTAATCAAACTGATCATCAACTTCTCATTATTACAGGGCCAAATATGGCCGGAAAATCGGTGTATATGAGGCAAGTGGCATTAATAGTACTCATGGCTCATATGGGCAGCTTTGTACCCGCGCGTCGTGCCTCAATCTCATTGGTAGACAAGATATTTGTTCGAAGCGGGGCTGCAGACAACATTGGCCGTGGTTTATCAACTTTTATGGTAGAGATGGTTGAGACAGCCTATATTTTAAACCACGCTACCCGCGACAGTTTGATTATCATGGACGAAATAGGCCGTGGTACTTCAACATATGATGGCATTAGTATTGCCTGGGCTATTGCTGAATATCTGGTCACTCATCCAGATCACGCCGCAAAAACTCTTTTTGCTACTCACTATCACGAACTCCAGCAACTAGAAAAAGTCCATCCAAAACGCATTAAAAATTTCCATATGGCCATCGAGGAATCAAATAATGCGCCAATATTTTTATATCGCCTCATCCGCGGCGGCGCCCTCGGTTCCTACGCTATTGCCGTTGCTAAACTCGCTGGCGTACCTCAAGAAGTTACCAACCGCGCCGCCGCACTACTTTTGACATTTACCGAGAAAAAAGAAAAATGACATCCCTGGAAATTCAACAGCTTGGGAATTGAGTTCCCAAATTCATAAATATTTTATCTCGCAATGTATATAATCTATTTGGGAATTGGATTCCCAAGTATGCGAAAAACACCTCTTGTAAACGGCCAGTATTATCATATCTATAATCGAGGTACTGAAAAGAGACCAATATTCCTTGATAATTCAGATTTAGATAGATTTTTTGAAGGTATGATTGCCTTTAATTCAGTTAAACCAATTGGTAGTATCTTCGAATACTCCTTACCCAAAAACAAGAATACCGCTGGGCTTGGGAACTCAATTCCCAAGCTGGCAAACATTATTGCCTATAGTCTTAACCCGAATCATTTTCACCTAATCCTCGAGCAAATTTCTGACCAAGGGATTCAAAAGTTTATGCATCGACTGAGCTTAGGCTATACGAACTTTTTCAACCTAAAATATAAAAGATCCGGGGCTCTTTTTCAAGGAAGATACAAGGCAAAGCATATAAATTTTAATTCTTATCTCCTGCATTTAAGTGCTTATATAAATCTAAACAATAAGATCCACTATTACAGGAAAGGTGTTTTTTACAAATCTGGTTGGAGCGAATATGTAAAACTAAGTAAGGATAACTCTATTTGTACTTCAGATATTATACTTCAGCAATTTAAGAATATTGAGGATTACATCGACTTTGCATATTATTCTGTCCAAAATACCATCGAGCTACGACAAGACGAAGCCTTACAAGGTTTATTCCTAGAGTAATTCCTTGGGAATTGAGTTCCTGAGGAATTTGATATACTGATTATGTCTTATGAAAACCATTCACATCCTGCCGCCGGAATTGGTGGCTAAAATTGCTGCAGGTGAGGTGGTTGAGCGACCAGCTTCGGTTATAAAAGAACTTATTGAAAATGCCCTTGATGCTGGAGCAATGCACATTGATGTGGAAGTTGAAGAAGCCGGTACGAAAAAGATTATTGTCCGAGACGATGGCAAAGGCATGAGTAAAGAAGATCTCGAAATATGCTACCGGCCGCACAGCACCAGTAAAATTTTAAATGCTGAGGATTTAGTAACCATCCGATCATTTGGCTTCCGTGGCGAGGCACTTTCGAGTATTGCGGCAGTAAGCCACCTGGCAATCAAAAGTCGGCAGTCTAATTCCGAATTTGGTCACATTATTGAACTCGGAAGTGCCACACCCAAGGGTACAGTGAGGTGGCCGGCAGAACCCACGCGCGACTTGAGCCTGCGAAACGAAGCGCGTGGGTCTGAAGGCCCACAAGCACATCCAATTGGTATGCAAGTAGGAACTGAAATAACTGTCGAATTCTTTTTTCACTCAACCCCAGCTCGTAAAAAGTTTCTGAAGGATGTCAAAACAGAACTCCGGCTAATTACTGAAGTCATGACTCAGTTTGCTATTGCCTTCCCCGCTGTTGGTTTTACCTTGACTCATAATGACAAGCAAATTTTAAATCTTTCTGCCGGGCAAAATCTTCACGGAAGAATCCGATCTGTTCTCGGTGAGCATTTGAGCAGCTATCTCATTCCCATCGAACATGAATCCCGTTATGGGGAAATTTCCGGTTTTATTACCAAACCTCAAGCGGCACATGAATCAAAACAATACCAGTATCTTTTTGTAAATAATCGCGCTGTTACTGATAATCATGTAGGGCGGACCCTGAAAGAGAGCTATGGCTCACTACTTGAACCCCGAGCTCAGCCGCCATTTGTCTTATTTCTGACACTTCCCTACGAATCAGTTGATGTCAATATTCACCCGCGTAAAGAAGAAGTGGCTTTTGCATATCCAAAAGAAATTTTCGCATTGGTAAAAGAGGGCTCTTTAGAAACCCTCTCGAAGCACAATTTAATGTACACCCACTCTTCCCGACCTAAAGACATGGATTATCACACTGCAGATTTCCTCAAAAGCATTGTCACACCCTGGAATGTAAAAAATATTGCTCTAGGAGAAATTCTTCAAATTCATAATATATATCTTCTGGCTGGGACTGACGATGGTCTTTTACTTATTGACCAACATGCAGCACATGAAAGAATTCTCTTTGAACAATTTAAAGAAGCGTATGAAAAAACCCGGTATCTTCAAAAGTCCCTTGAACTGACCGAACCAAAAATGTTTGAACTCTCAGCCTCAGATGCTCAGGTTTTGCAGGAACATCTGGAAACATTAAGGAAAATTGGCTTTGACCTCGAGCATTTTGGAAAATATAGTTTTAAACTCGCTGCTGTGCCAGAAATATTTAAAACTCGAGATCATATCAAACTTATCACTGAAGTTTTACATGATTTGAAACTCGGCAAAGGAGTAAAGCATCTTGATCGAGAGACTGAAAAGACTCTCTCGTATCTCGCCTGCCGTTCTGCCATCAAAGCTGGTGACGCACTAGAACCTGAAGAACAAAAGAAGCTTGTAGATAAGCTTCTTTTGTCTCCTTCTTCATATACTTGTCCGCACGGCCGGCCGACTCATATCGAGATTTCACTTAAAGAGCTCGATAAGATGTTCAAGCGCCGTTAAATAAGACTACCTAAGTTGTGGAGGATTCAATTCGATTTGAGTAGCATTAAATTTTTGCTCATCAATGAATGTTCCTGTTGCCGCAATTTTTGCATTCTTTACAAGCTTTGCTCGAGTAATTGGTTTGCCATTTTGATCTGAAAGTTGAATTTTTGAATCGAGAGTGAGCACAATATCAAGTTCTCGTGATCCGCCATTCGATAATCGTAACGTATTACCTGAAAGTTCCCGAACTAAACCAAAAATAGTCATCTGGACAGGTGCGGGCCATACAGCACTGGCAATTGCTTCTTTACCCTTCTGAGGTAGAGCACGTTTACCAGCCTCACTATTTTCTGTGTTATATGCTATAGCATAAATCTCGGCAATTGGTCTTTTTTCAGTCTCATTTGGTGTGGCCAATATCCATGTCTGCTCGCCAGCATCATTCTTTTCAACAAGCTCCATAGTACCTAGATTGAGGCTATCCTTGCCTAATTTTTTACCCTCGAGTACTCCCAATACTTCTATTTTTGAAGCATTTTTGGCATTAGCTACAAAAGTACCCTCTTCTACAGTAAATGCAGATAGAATGTTTTCTTGGGGTCCTAGGTATTTTGACCATACAATACCTGCTACAATGATAATAATAATACCAACAATAATAAGTGCATTTCTCTTCATATGAGGATATCTTATCATAGTAAATTCATTATTCCAATGGTACTATTACGCCATGATTATTAATGACGATTTTATACCAAAGCGAAAGACGAGTTCAAAGTTGCCGCCAGGCCAATATGAAGAGCGTGGCTTTCCGGTGCTTTCGCTTGGCCCGACGCCTGACATAGATATTAATACATGGAAATTAGAAGTAACTGGATTAGTTGATAATCCAATTTCTTGGACCTGGCAAGAATTTAATAAATTATCAAAAGAATTAATTATTAAAGACATTCACTGTGTCACCAAGTGGTCAAAATTTGATTCAAAATGGGAAGGCGTGCCGATGCAGGAGATTTTTAATATTGTAAAAGTTCAGCCAGGTCCGACACATCTTATTGCCCATTCATACGATGGCTACACAACCAACTTACCAATTGAAGATATTTCAAATGGCAAAGCTTGGGTAGCAACAGCATATGATTCAGATGAAATAGAAGCCGAACACGGCGGTCCGGCTCGACTTTTAGTTCCCCACCTTTATTTTTGGAAAAGCGCTAAGTGGCTCAACAAATTAGAATTCGTTGACCGCGATCAGCCGGGCTTTTGGGAAACTCGCGGCTATCACAACTACGGCGACCCGTGGCAAGAGCAACGCTATTGGAATGATTAATGAAGCAAAAGTTACTAATTTTTATGGTCTGGCCCGCGCAGACGGGAGATCCGAGGACCTAAAAATTAGTAACTTTTGCGAAATGTAACATGATAAAAAATTGGCAGGTAGGGACATTGCTAAAAAAAGAAATGGTAGCCGACAATGTTATGTCTCTGACTTTTTCACTGCCTCAGTGGCAGTCGTTTAAAGCCGGACAACATTATGATATCCGTTTAACTGCACCGGGCGGTTATATGGCCGAGCGAAGTTACTCAATTGCCTCATCTCCTGAAGATAAAGGTATTGTAGAATATGGCGTTCAGCTTCTCGAAGACGGTGAAGTATCTCCTTACCTTTGGAAATTAGCAGAGGGAAAACAAGTCGAAATGCGCGGGCCGATAGGCGGACACTTTATTTGGGATGTATCCGTGCCCGGCCCGCTTATTTTAATCGGCGGAGGTTCGGGTATGGTCCCTCTTATGAGTATGCTTCGACATCATGCAAATCATTTGGATGACCCGCCTTCGCCTGAGGGCTTCGGCGAGGCGAAGCGAGAAATTGTCTTTATGATCAGCGCTCGGACATACGAACACATCTTATACAGACGAGAATTAGAAAGAATCGGCAGCCAAGATAGAAATATAAATGTCGTAGCAACTATTACTGACAATGCCCCGGAATCTTGGTCAGGCTACAAACGCCGCATTGATAAAGAAATGCTAGAAGAAATTCTTGGAAAATATAAGAACACTGATGCTAAAACATTTATCTGCGGGCCGACACCCTTTGTCGAAGCTGTAGCCAAGCATATGAAAGCTTTAGGATTTAAATCCTCAGATATTAAAACCGAACGCTTTGGCGGCTAATGCGATCTTCTGGCGCTGTCTTTTAAAGATTTGAGATCCTTTTCAAGGTACGCCTCCGTATCTTTTATGTTATGTCTGAAGTAACTTATGAATTTTTGCTCTTCAGCCGAAAGTGAACGCGTGCCGCGAGCCTGTTCAAGTTCATCAATATGTTCTGCTATATCATCTCGCAGGAGATGAAAAGCGCGATGGAAATCAGAATCAAATTTAGCCAGCTGATGTCGCAAATCACCTTTCAACTTTCTGGTCATATACCACATATACAGCAAGAACAATAGAAGCATCAGTAGAAATGCTAGAAGCAAGGACCAGTACTGCTGCCACCAGCGGAGCTGGCTTGTTGATACTACGGATGTTACAACAGCCGGTACAGGTGTCGGAGTTGGAGTTGGTGCTTCTCCAGGAGTTATCGTTGCAGGAGCTGGTGTGGCCGTAGTAATTGGTACTTCAGGTGCAGGCTGCAATGTATATTCGGCATTGGTAAAATTTGTTAAAATGTCAGTCCCTTCGCCATCATTAGCCAGAACGGAAGCATTGGTATAAATTACCGGAGCCTGACCAGTAGCAATAGCTTTAAAGTAAATTGTTATTATTTTTCCGCCTGGTCCTGTATAGCCTGGATTTGGAATTACTCCTTCAAAGTGAATAGTACCGTCTGCATTTGAAAATACAGGCTCGGCCGCCCACAGTTGAACAACTGAACCTGCTTTTGAAAGCGTCACTACCTGCAGTTTATTTTGAGGAAATTTTATCGTTCCGGACATAGCATTTGCTGACTGAGCCGATGAAGCCATCAAAACTGTCACCGCAATTGTTTGACCAACTGTATAGGTACCAGATGGAGGTGTTACCGACATTACAGCTGCATATGCCGGAAGTACTTGCAGACCAAAAATAGCTACTACCAGAGCAATAACAAAATATTTTGCAAAATAGTTAGACGGTCCCTTTAGCATGCTTCTTATATATATAGTATACGCTATAGATGAGCAGTGCGCTGACAGCAATACACAGGAGAGTAAGTATAATCCAGGTCACCATTCCAAATCCTTTTGGCGGGATTTTTTTTACGATCTCATTACCTTGATAATCAACGGCTTTGATAAAAACGAAACTGCCTCGTGATTGGTCTTTAAGAATGTAGGGACTTTCGGTCACAGCCCATGCGTTTTGATCAGGTATATCGTCATCCGATTCTTGAACTTCGTACTGTTTCAAACCCGAAGCTTTATCCTGAGTTTGAAAGAGTAAAACCCATCTACCTTCATATAGAGATGGATCTCGGGTAATAATAGGTAGGAAATCTTCCGGCCGCTCACTATCAGAAACTTCGGTAATATCTTCATTCTTTTCTGAAGTAACAACAATAGTTTTTATCCTGAATACGGGCTTAGCATCTTCTGTTCCTTGGCCGTCATTCAAGAGTATTTTACTCTTTGTTGTGTCAAAAGAAATGCTGAGTGAGCCTGCTGTAGTCGCTTTTAAAACAAGCTGAACGATTCTACCCCCTTGTCCCTGAAATCCTCCAGGCACCACCCCAGATAATGAAATAGTACGATTTGCTGAATTAAACACTGGTTTCTCAACCCAGAGGCTAACAATAGAACCACTATCAAGAATACGTACCACCTCAGCTCCTTCATTAACATGGATGCCAAGTTCAACAACATTAATTGATTGCTCTGCATCAAGGTAGATATCAACAACAAGTTCCTGGCCAATACCAAATGTATTTTCAGGTGTATTCACATACACGGTTGAAGCATGCACAACTCGAAAACCTGCACTACACATCGTCACAACAATTACGATAAATAAAAGTATTTTTTTCATATTAGCCGGTCCAATAGTAAGCCATGATACTAAAATCGACGAGATCTATCTTATTATCACCATTCAAGCGCTCTTTTTCTTTTTCAATAAATGCGCCGACTAATGGTCTCTTATACCAGAATGCGGCAATAGAGAAATCTATAAGATTAACGAAACCATCATCATTTAAATCACCTTTCAAGAACTTTTTTATGCCCTTAGGAATATCTTTGTCGCCAACCTGAAAAGCTACACTTCGGCTGAAAGGACTGATCTCACCACCAACAATTGATTTTGATTTAGCCGAGTGCTGGCCAAGTTCAAGAACAGATGAATCAAATTGATGCAAATATATTCCATCTTCATCAGCCTGGGTTTGAACAAAAAATTCTTGCTCGGAATTGACGGTAATAGTAACCTGGCTTTCTGAGGCCGCCTGGCCGAAAAATGTTACTGCACTGCCTTTTTTAACAAACTCTTTATCAACATCAATTGTTGGAGCTAAAAATATACCGGTAACTCTAACCGTCACTCCGGCCGTAAGGGTTACAGGAAATGTCAAAACACCGGAGCGGATGTCATTTTTATCCTCTCCATATATTGAAAAAAGATAACTTCCAGAACCCAAACCTGAGAGATCTATCTGAAAATGACTATCGGGGCTAGCATTAATCTTAGCCACAAGCTGACCATCTCGGAGAAGTGTCACAGGTGTGTCTGGATAAGCTCGACCACTAAAAATAACTGAAGCAGTTCCAAGTTGTTGACCACCTCCACCTCCACCTCCTCCACCGCCACCCCCTCCGCCTCCCGAAGGGGCTGTCGGTTGCGACGAAACTTCTGATGATGTAGCAATAGCATTCCCTAAAGCATCATGAACTCGAATAACAAAATAATATGTTGTACCGGCTGTCAGCCCTGTTCGAGTGCTGGCCAAGACAGCTCCGACATTAGTAAATGAATATGGACCACCTGATACTTCGGCTTGACCGATATGATAACTACCGACGGTAAAACCAAGTCCGGCTGAGGCACTTGTCCAGGTCAATGCTACCTGATTAGCTCCTGGTGTAGCCGAAACAATGGGTGTCGTTACAAAAGGAAAGTAAAGGAAACCAGGATTAACTCCAAAATTTGTTATAGAACTTGTACCAAGAGCAGGCTGTGACAATACACCATACAATTGGTAATTAGTTGAAGTAGCATATACAGCCGGAAACATATGCGGTGTCGTTACCTCAAAGTTAGTGGATTGTTGAGCTGAAAGAGCTGCTGGTATGAGAAGAGAAATAAATGCCAGTATCAGAGTATAGAAAATAACAGTGCTGATTTTTTGGAGCATTGATTCCTATAGTATAACCTGCTTTAATGAGCTAATCCATATGCAGAAAAGCCTGATTAAGAGGAAAAAATGCCTTATTTGTGGCTATAAACCGTTGAAAAAATACCTGGATCTCGGCAAGAGCGCTCTGGCAAATTCATATCTAATAAGATTAGATTCTAAGAAGCCAGAGCCCAGATATCCTTTGCGAGTATTTTGTTGCTCCAACTGCCACCTAGCCCAGCTCATAGACATTGTAGATAGAAAACAACTCTTTGATGAGTATGCCTATTTTTCTTCAACCTCGCCCGAGCTCGACCTTCATTTTAAAGACTTCGCTCGACATATCTCCCAGAGATTTCCGGATCAAACCAAAAGAATGGTTTTGGATATAGGTAGTAATGATGGCGTCCTTTTAAAACATTTCAGGAAATTGGGATCAACCGTACTTGGAATTGACCCTGCAAAAAATGTTGCCGAAACTGCTCAAGAAAATGGCATCCCGACTTTGCCATTATTTTTTGATCATCTCCAGGCTGAGAAAATTCTCAAAAAATATGGTCCTGCCGGTATTATCACCTCTAACAATACCCTAGCTCACACCGATAATCTTCACAATATTTTTAGTGGAATTAAAAAACTTCTTGATATACATGGAGTGTTTGTATTTGAAGTCCATTATGTTGGTAATATTTTAAAGAAAAAAGAATTTGATAATACGTACCATGAGCATATTTGCTACTATTCACTCGCTCCAATTCTGACACTCTTGGCTATGCATACCATGAATGCCTTCGATGTTGAAAAAGTCGAAACTCATGGCGGCTCCATTCGAGTCTACGCTAGTCATCCTAATGTATTCCCTATTAAACCTTCAGTCAAAAAACTTTTTGACCAGGAAAAGAAACAGGGTTTACATACTTTTTCTACATACAAAAAATTCAGTAATGTACCACAAAAAATCAAAAAGAATCTGACTGCCCTGTTACAAAAATATAAGAAACAAGGCAAAAAGATAGCTGGCTACGGCGCTTCAGCTAAAGGCACTACCTTGCTGCAGTATTGCCAATTAGGACCCCAAATTATCGATTATATAGTAGACAATGCGCCCTCAAAACAAGGGAAATACACTCCTGGTTCGCACATACCAATTAAAGCCCCTGAGCATCTGAAGAAAGACATTCCTGATATCGTTGTTATTTTTGCCTGGAACTATGCCAATTCTATTATGAAAAAAGAGGCTTGGCTCAAAAAACAAGGAGTGAAATTTGTCATCCCAATTCCAGATATAAAAGTTATCTGAATAGTTTCGTTTTAAATCCAATTCGAGCTAAAACATATTTGCCCAAAACTCCAAAGGTTTTTAAAGCATAGACAATAGATTTTTTCATACTAATAGAGGTATGATCTTTGCCATAATCAGCCCGTTCAGATACTTCCCCCACTTTAAGATTATGATATCGGGCCTGGGCAATAATTTCAAAGCTGTATAAATAATCATTAGAAGTATTTTTAAAGCCTATAGTTTCAATAAGCCGGCGACTGTATATTCGGGCGCCATTATGAAATTCTGTTAGCCGCAAACCTAACACCAATCGATCAATAAAGCTCAAAGAAATATTTGCCAGATATCGCGGCACGGGCATTTTATCCCGCAACGGCTGGCGGATGTCTGTGAATCTCGAGCCTAATATAAAGTCATAGCCTGATTTCATCTTCTCAAGTCCTGGCACAATAAATTCAGGACTAAATTGGCCATCGCCATGAATTTCGACCATATACTCTGCACCCATTTCAAGCGCTTTGGCCAGACCTAATTTTATATTTCCTCCGTATCCGGTATGTTCGTGTTTGAGACATTCAATACCTAACGTATACGCAACTTTTTGGATATCATCTTTCGAACCATCATCTGTAATAAAAATACTGTCAAAAACATTCTTTGGTAGACGATTATATATCCCTTCTACCAGATGGGCACAATTATAGGTCATGATAATACCTATTACTTTTGAAGTATTACTGGGCATTTTTTGCTACATTAAGTATATTAAGCCATTCCTTGCCATCTGGGCTTTCTGGATTTATATCTAATTCTTTTTTTACTGCGGCCTCTGCTTCTTTGAAGTTGCCCATTCTGAAATACGCCAATGCTATATAACTATAAACCTCCGGTGTTTTCCAACCGACCCTCAAAGCATTATCTAAATATACCAATGCGCGCTTTGGATTTGATTGGGTCTTTTGACCAAGTTCCATTTGACCAAGGATCATCCAAATGATTCCCTGCTTGGGGTGTTCTCTAACAATATCAAAATATGTATTCATAGCTAGGTCTTCCCGGCCAATAATGTTAAACAAGTCCCCAGCCGCTATTTGATCAAATACATGTGAGGAAGTCACAAGATGATTCAGTTTTTGTTCTGCATTCTCAGCAGTTATTTTGAATGCATTGATAATTTTTTGATTTTCAAGATTATTTCTTAAAAAAATGACCGCATACGGATCTGCGTAGACTAAGACCCATGCTGGATCATGAGTTCTGGTATATAAAAATCTTCGTCCACCGACAATATTATCATAGTGATAAAAATAAATGGCATTGAAATTATATTTCTGAACCATTTCCTGCCATTTCGCTTGGTCTAAAATCATGGCTTGATAGGTATCTTTAAAGAACTCTGGCGAATATGCATCGCCAAAACGATTATCAACAAACACTTTTTCTTTAGGATACAAGTGATAAATAAGGTAACTGCCAATATCGGCATCATTAAAAATCGGTCCCTTCAAATCATTTGCTTTAAAAAATTCAGCCGAACTATTTGCGTATGTCGTTAACCCAAGACCAAACTGTTCACGATAAGAGGTTATATCACGACCCCAAATCATAAGATAGAAAATAATGATGATGAGGGTGACCATCAGTGCCTGCTTGAATATATGTATGTAATAGAAATGTGTATTGAGATACCTTTTAGATTTTTCAAAAATAGTACTAAAATTTGTTGAAATAGCGGGTAGTAAAATAAGCCCAAATAATGCCTGACTTCTAATGACAGAAAAACCAAGGACAGTAGTTCCAACACCTGCCAAAAAATAGAAAATAGGTTTTCGCTTTATGCTGACAATAAAACTTATACCTAAAAAAACAGTCATTATCATAAATACCACAACGGGCATATCAAATGCTATTGGCTGAAGTGTAAATAATTCAAATGCCGAACGATTTTCAGAAATGGTAATGGGGAAATCTTTCAGTACATTTAAGCGCAAAGCAAAAAGCGCACCCTTTGGACCATATGGATTTATCATGCTCACTAAAACAAGAGCCCCAAGGAGCATGGCAAGTTTTTTAATAATTTTGTTATTCCATAGATTCTTGTAATTTACAATTATCTTTTCAATCATAAACCCACCAACGAGTAAAATACCGATGCCGAAAAACAGATGGAGATTAACCCATAAAAGCTGTGCAGGAATTAACCACCAGATTCTCTTGTGGTTAGGATGTTCTTCGAGATCAAATAGAAAATAAAGAAATAAGACAATAAAAAAATAACTGAATATTTCAGGCCTTGTTGAAGACCGGCCTGATAAAATAATAATGGTAGGAATAGAAAAAAATGCCACCAGCCAAAAGTCAGCTTTTTTTAGGGCCAACCAAAACAATAATGAGAATGCAGACAGCAGTAAGATAACCTTAAAAATAACTATCCCCGTAAAACCAACTGTTTGATTCAAAAGATAGAAAACAACGCCAGAAAGCCAATGATGATTAGCAAATGGCTGATCGGGCTCAGTGTACGAATAGACATTCTTTGTTAAAACATCTGAATTTTTGAAAACATCTTCACCATTCTTGATGATCCGTGCCAAATCTTCCGCAACCGGTAATGGTATTTTATGGATCAAGACTGACGCATAAAAAACCAGGATGAGGATAAAAACAAGAGTTTTAAGATGTTTACTAAGAAGGGTTTTCAATATTGAGCGGCGCTACATCTATAATCTTGTCAGCTACTGGGTCATAAAGAATCACTCTTTGCGCTTTTGAATAGATAAGTACTTTGTCTCCTTTCTTTGCTTTTGTAAAAAATGTCTGCTCTTTAAGTGCCTCAGGGTCTGAAACTGTGGCTACAGTTGGTTCCTCACCTTGAGGCAAGACCATAAGCTGTCCTACAGCCTTAACGACTAATGCTGCTTGTTGCTGGGTACTCTGAGCACTGCCAGTTGACCATAATTTATAGGCTAAAAACCCTGATGTACCGACGGCTAGTAAGGTAATAAGGAAAAGACCCGTCCATATGATTTTGATTCTCTGTAGATTGGGCATACCCATATGATACCGAGTTCAGCATTTTAAATCAAATGACGATCCCCACTCAGAAATCAACCTATTTTAGCGGTATAATATATTTATAAATAGTATCATAAAAAGAAAAGACCCCTGAGGGTCTTTTCTTTTTATTGAATTCGTCTCGAATCTACTTCTTCATAGATCATTCTTGAGATATCTTGAATAGTTTGTGCAAGTTTTTGAAAATTGTTGCCGCGAGTCATAATACAAATAAGATAGGGGTTTTGCGGATAGTACACAATACCGCAATCGTGAAGCTGATTATGATCTTTAGAATTAGGTATGCCTGAACGTTCACCATATTTATGAGCCACTACAATCTCAGCTGGAACACCAGCCTTGATGCCTTGATTAAAGGTTGTACTGGCAAGCAGAGACAGAGCCTGAGTTGATGCCTGCGTTGTGTTTAAAAAAGAAACATTATAGAGTGTCCTAAAAATCGAGGCATATGACTTCACGCTTATCGTTTCATCTCCTACATTCTGTGGATTCACAATACCAAGATCAAGAAGTGTCTGATATAAAACATTTTGTTTAGGATAGAGACTCTCTAAATAACTCTTGAGCACTTCTGCAGATGCATTGTCAGAATAAGTAATCATTCGCTTCAAAAGATCATCAATACTGTAGGGCATTTGTTCCTTAATAGATTCAGGTGGAGTAATCCACTGAGCTCCCTCAACAATATGCTTGTCAGTGTGATACACCAATTTTGTATTCAGTAATTGTGGATTTTCTTCGGATAGCCGTAAGTATGTTAATAAGACGGGTAATTTAAGCAAACTGGCCGGAATAAATTTTGCATCTTCTCTAATACCCATAGTTGGACCATTTTGAAGATCCCGAAAATAAACAGAAACTGCCGAAATATCACCCGCTTGAGTTTTGAGCTTTACAAACTCATCAATCTTACTTTTAAGAACAATATAATCATGCTTTTTAATCACCTGTTTCTCAGGAAGATCGGCAAGTTCACAGTTAACATAGGAAAATTCACCATCACTACATGAGGTCTTAGCTCGAGCAAGAAAAAATGACCAGGTTATTGCCCCGATGGCAAAACCAATTACAAGCGAGATTGTAATAATAATTCGATTTCTTGAGTTACCCATCTTTATTAAGGCTTAAAACTAATTCTTATGTAGTATACACTAGATCATTCTACTCGGAAACTGTAGCTGCCGGCACATCAGTAATTTCTACGACTGGTTCGGTAGGTTGTACTTCAGGTTCAGTTGCTTCATTGTCGACTTCTTCTACTGGAAGCTCCTCTTTGGCCGGCTCTTCTGTAATTTCTTCTTTAGGCTCTTCCTTCGGCTCTTCAGCAGGAGGTTTTTCTTCGACTACCGGCTGTTCGACTGGAGGCGGTGGAGGCACTACCACTGCTTCAGTTGAGGTACTTGTTTTTGCACCCTTCACGGCAAGCGCTATCCAGCTAAAGGTAATATCTTCAGGGGCTGCTTTATTCAGGGTAATCCTGAAACCATGAGTAGTCTTCTTAGAAATGAGGTGCCGAATATCATTGCCAAAGAGCGCATCTTCGAGAGCCTCATCAGTACTTGAAGCATTTTCTAGAGAAATAGAAGCATTGATAATTGGCTGCTCAAGATATTCTCGTCCAAAGGTGACATCAGCGAATTTCGCTCCCTTTTTAATCAGAGCAAACCCAGCTGTATCAGTGGTAAAGTATGGCCGGCCGATGAAGATAAGATCTGATTGAAATGCGAGCATTTCGCCTCCGGTACCAATGCTATCTACTTCGAGACCATCCCAGATCGTAGCTCGGTTTATAGTCAAAGCTTTTCCTATTGGAGTTGAACTAGCAATTTGGGTCTCAAGCGCTGCAAGACTCGACGCCAGATTTACATAGTGCTCTGAAGATGAAGCAAGTAATGCTTTTGTTTCATTAACAAATCCAAAGACTGAAGCAAGCTGGGCACTAACACTCATAGAGCTCGATGCAGTACTTGTAGCCAAGCTTTCCAATCTATCGGTCAGAGAGGAAATTGAATCTGTAAATATTTCAAGACCCTCTATTTGCTTAGCTACAACTTTATTTGCGGTGACCGTGCCAGCAAAGACAGCATTACCATCTGCATCGAAGGTAATAACCGGTGTGCTTGATGCAGAAGCATCTTTAAATGTAGCTGACATGTCTTCCTTACCAGCCTTAGTTATAATCATCTTGCCACCTTGGGCAAGTTTTAGTTTTATATCATCTTCAACTGCTTCAATAGTATTTACTACCAATGTATCAGTCAAAACTCTTGGTGTAATCAATTCAAGTCCGGCGACGACTCTGTCGGTAAAGACTTCAGAAATTGAACTTGAAGCTGTAATATTCTTTTTCTCAACCATGAGCTGTGCAAGCATTATTCGGCCAATGTCTAAGCCTGCAGGTATATTATCGCTATCGATACCAGCTCGTTCCAAAAGAACATTCGTTCTAGCACCACTTGAATATTGAGTTTGAACAAACATCATTACTTTTCCAGTTGAAGTAGCACCATCTGCTGGAGAAATATAATCTTCAAGAGCCGCACCAATAATTATGCCCGACTTCTCCATTTTAGCCGCTACGCCTGGAATAGAAGATGGACCAAGTAAATCTCCGGCTTTAATAGGACCGTTTTCCAAAGATACTTTCACTGGTGTTCGTCCAGCCAAGGCAATAGGTTGTGGATTTTTAGCATCCACACTTTCGCTAATCTTTCTACCCATAGTTATAGCCGGAGCAGTTGAGACAACACCAACCACCTTGCTGTCAGGTCCAGCTTTCTCGAGTATTGAAATTTTTTGTAATCCCCATTCTGAGTCGTAATTAAATGAATCTTTACTGATTGAAACAATATCACCAACTTCTACATCCTCTTTTGTTTCATACATTTCGGCAAGGTCAGATCCGTTTGTTCCCGAAAGTTCCCAGACGAGGACCATACCTCGAGCACCGGCCGAAGCAGCACCAGCAGATTCAGATCCACCACCACCTCCACCACCTGGAATTGCACCTGCTTGTCCAGCAGCACCAGTACCTCCAGTAGCAACTGCAGTACCTCCCATACCTCCCGCGCCTCCAAATGGTGCTCCACCACCATTACCTCCAGCAGCACCGTCGCCAGCTGCGGCACCAAGCGTGCTTCCTCCAGCTTGACCAGGAACAGTTATCGTACCACCAGAAGCTGTACCACCAGCACCACCAGTGGTACCGGAGTTTGTCTGGCCTGCACCACCGGTAAGAGTACCACCGCTCGCAGCAAAGCTTGAGGCATTTCCGTTAGCGCCGACAGTTGATGTTGCACCAATAGTCACAGTTACGTTTGCATTGACTGCCACTACTCCAGCGGCGTAACCACCACCTCCACCACCTCCGTCAGAGTTGTTTGCGCCTGCAACACCTCCACCACCACCTCCTCCCCAAACTTCAACATAGACGTTATTAACGAAGGCTGGCTTTGTCCATGTACCGTTGACTGTATGAACTCGGACTGCTTCGACACCGAATCCAGCATCACCACTGCCACCCCCGCTAATACAAGTACCATTAACAGCATAACAGCCAGTTGTAATATTAAAGCCGACATCTGAGGTTGAAGTAGCTGAAGCATCAATATTCAAACCAGAGAGGGTCGTTGTACCGAAACCATTTCCGGCAACAGACAGGAATTTGACAGCATTTGAGGAACTGGCAACTTCAAAGACGGGGTTGGTCTGGAGAAGGTTACCTTGAACTGACAGTTTGGCATATGGACTTGTTGTGCCGATACCTACATTGTTCGCATTGGCTGTTGTTGTACCAATAACGATTGTTGTTGTTCCAGAAACGGCAGTGCCGTTTGCTCCGTAAAATGCAAGTTGTCCGAATACGCCAGTATTAACAGTACCTGATCCTCCTGAGCCACCAATACAAGTATTGCTAATAGCGTAACATCCTCCAGTAATATTCAAACCAACGTTTGAGGTTGAGGTTGCTGAACCGGAAATAGTTAAACCTGAAAGGGTTGTCGTGCCAAAACCTGTGGCAGAAACTGACAAAGCCGTAGTTGATGCTGAGGTAACAACATTAAAAATAGAACCTGTTAATCCGCCCCATACAGTCAATTTTGATGTAGGTGAGCTCGTACCGATTGCAATACCGCTATTTTGAATACCACCTGAACCATCTGACTGAGCATATACCGTCAACAATGGATTACCGTCAATTTGGGCTGAGTAACTTTGAACCGTGCTAGCTACAGCAGATGAAGTCACCGGCATATCAATCCAGCTTAGAATACCACCATCACTATCAAATGTTGTGGCACCGAGAGCTAGATTATCAATACTTGTTAGTCCTGATGAAAAATCATGTCTCAAGGCTCCATTGCTGACATCAAGCCCACCGGCAAAGGTTGATGTCGCTGTTGTTGAGGTAGCGGTAATATTTCGGCCAACTATTTCTCCGACAACTGAGAGCTTGGCGTACGGTGAAGTCGTACCAATACCAACATTACCTGAAGAGTTAATTCTCATATACTCAGTCAGTGTTGCTAAGTTATCCGACAATGTACCAAATGTCAGTGATCCTGCAGTTGATGATGCATACCAGTGTTTAAGGTTTGAACCGGCACTGGTGTCAGTCAAAAGTAGCTGTGGAACAATACCGCTGGCTACTGAAAGCTTAGCATACGGTGTAGTTGTACCAATTCCAATCTTGCTTGCTGTTGAGGTAAACAGGGTTGATGTACCAACTACCGCTGTACCGTCTGCTGAATAGTATGCAAACTGGCCCGTCGTACCTGAACTGACTGTGCCTGATCCGCCTGAACCTCCGACACAAGCACCTGAGATGGCGAAACAACCTCCCGTGAGATTAATGCCAACGTTTGAGGTTGATGTCGCAGAACCTGAAATAGTCAGACCGGAGAGAGTGGTGGTACCAAAACCATCTCCGGCTACCGTGAGAAATTTAACAGAATTCGAGGAGCTCGCAACTTCAAAGACTGGGTTTGTCTGGAGAAGTGTACCCTGCACAGATAATTTTGCATATGGCGAAGAGGTGCCGATACCAATATTGTTGGCATTTGCAGTTGTAGTACCAATAACAATAGTGGTTGTTCCAGACACGGCAGTGCCGTTGGCTCCGTAGAATGCGAGTTGTCCAAAGATGCCCGTATTAACAGTACCTGATCCGCCTGAACCTCCGACACAGGCACCTGAAATAGCGAAACAACCTCCCGTGAGATTAATGCCGTTAGCAAATGTTGATGAGGCATTTGAAGAGATGATATTAAGAGCATTTGCCTGAACTCCCCAAGCAAAAGTAGATGTAGCTGTCGTTGACGTAGCAACAAGATAATTAACTGTTGGCGACGTTGATGCTGCTAATACACTTGTGCCGCCTGTTGAATAAAGCCAGCCTTGGCCAAATGATGTCGCTCCTGTTCCACCATAGAGAACTCCAATTGATGTCGTTGCTCCAACTACTCCATTTCGAGCATCAAGTGGTCCATTTAATGCGCCGATTGTTACACTACCGTTAAAAATACTCGAACCTGAAAATGTGTTGGTATCGGTGAACGTATTAGCAGTGTAAAGTTTCGGAATCGTTGTTGATGCATGAATATAAGAATTAACTCGAGCATCAGTGTAATATAAATTTGTACCCTCAGGGATAGTAGTAGTAATAAGACCAAGAGATGTCGTCGCTACCTGAGTAATTGTGTTACCTGCCCCACCGATCAGAAGTTGGTTGTTAGTAATTGTCGATAATCCCGTTCCACCCTTCGTTGCAGCAAGAGTTCCTGAGATTGTTGCAAGTGTTGTTGTTGCCTGCCATGTTGGTACACCACTTACCAAGGCAAGGACAAAGCCATCTGTTCCAACTGATGTTGTGGCTAATGCTCCCGTACCATTACCAAGAAGAATACTATTTGACAGAATATTGCTCCAACCGGTACCTCCATACAAAACCCCAATACTTGTTGTAGCCGAGACTACTCCAGCATTTGCTTGAAGTGGACCATTGAGTGACCCGATAGTTACACCGCCGTTAAATATACTCGAGCCAGAAAATGTATTGGTGTTTGTAAACGTATTAGTAGTATAGAGTTTTGGAATTGTTGTTGATCCGTGAATATATGCATTAACACGAGCGTCGGTGTAATAGAGATTTGTGCCTTCGGGGATAGTAGTGGTAATGAGTCCGAGAGATGTTGTCGCAACTTGAGTAATCGTGTTACCTGCTCCACCAATTAATAACTGATTGTTTGTAATCGTTGAAAGTCCGGTGCCACCTTTTGTAGCAGCTAATGTTCCTGAGATTGTTGCAAGTGTCGTCGTTGCCTGCCAAGTTGGCACGCCACTCACCAAGGCCAGAACGAAACCATCGGTGCCGGCACTTGTTGTAGCTAAGGCACCTATACCATTACCTAATAAAATACTGTTGGCCTGAATATTATTCCAGCCTGTACCACCATATAATACTCCGATTGATGTTGTTGCTCCGACTACACCATTCCGAGCATCAAGCGGTCCATTTAATGCACCAATAGTTACACCACCATTAAAAATACTTGAGCCGGAGAATGTATTGGTGTTTGTAAATGTGTTGGCAGTATATGTTTTTGGAATCGTGGTTGAACCATGTATATATGAATTAACCCTGGCATCAGTATAGTAGAGATTTGTACCTTCAGGAATCGTTGTCGTGATGAGACCTAATGATGTTGTCGCAACCTGAGTAATAGTATTACCGGCACCTCCGATGAGAAGCTGGTTGTTGGTGATCGTTGATAATCCCGTTCCTCCCCGAGTTGCTGCTAATGTGCCGGTTGTGTCAGCTATTGCAATTCCCAATGTTGAAGTTGCCACGAGTGTATAGCCACCTGTGCCATTACCTCGAAGAATTTCTCCAAAATTTGGCGCAGAGGTTAATCCTGTGCCTCCATATAATACTCCTATTGAGGAAGTTGCACTTACTACACCTGCATTTGCTTGAATCGGGCCGTTTAGTGCACCAATTGTTACACCACCATTAAAAATACTCGAACCTGAAAATGTGTTGGTATTGGTGAACGTATTAGCAGTGTAAAGTTTCGGAATCGTTGTTGATGCATGAATATAAGAATTAACTCGAGCATCAGTGTAGTAAAGGTTTGTCCCTTCAGGAATTGTCGTGGTAATCAAACCTAAAGATGTTGTCGCTACTTGAGTAATGGTATTACCGGCACCACCAATAAGGAGTTGGTTATTTGTAATCGTTGAAAGTCCCGTTCCACCCTTCGTTGCAGCAAGAGTTCCTGAGATTGTTGCAAGTGTCGTCGTTGCCTGCCAGGTTGGCACGCCACTCACCAAGGCCAGAACGAAACCATCGGTGCCAGCTGATGTCGTGGCCAGTGCTCCAGTACCATTTCCAAGTAAGATGCTATTCGCTTGGATATTGGTCCATCCTGTACCGCCATACAAAACTCCAATACTTGTCGTCGCTCCAACTACTCCATTCCGAGCATCAAGTGGTCCATTTAATGCACCAATAGTGAGCGTACCATTAAATATATTATTTCCACTGAAGGTGTTATTGGTATATGTTTTTGGTATTGTTGTCGAGCCGTGGATAAATGTATTAACACGAGCATCCGTGTGATACAGATTTGTACCTTCAGGTATTGTAGTAGTAATAAGACCAAGAGATGTGGTTGCTACCTGAGTTATTGTATTTCCAAGACCGCCAATTAATAACTGATTGTTTGTTATTGTAGATAATCCTGTACCACCTCGTGTTGCAGCCAAAGTTCCGGTTGTATCTGCAATGGCAATTCCCAATGTTGATGTTGCCACTAAAGAGTATCCTCCAGTATCATTACCGCGAAGAATTTCTCCAAAGTTTGGCGCAGAAGTTAATCCCGTTCCACCATAGAGTACTCCGATTGAAGTAGTAGCCGATACAACGCCAGCGTTCGCTTGGAGTGGACCGTTTAATACGCCAATCGTTACACCACCATTAAATATACTCGAGCCAGAAAAAGTATTGGTGTTTGTAAATGTATTAGTAGTATAGAGTTTCGGAATAGTTGTTGATGCATGAATGTACGCATTTACTCGAGCATCAGTGTAGTAGAGGTTTGTGCCTTCAGGAATGGTCGTGGTGATAAGCCCTAATGATGTTGTCGCAACCTGAGTAATAGTATTACCTGCCCCGCCGATCAAAAGTTGGTTGTTTGTTATCGTTGAAAGCCCGGTGCCGCCTCGAGTCGCTGGTAAAATGCCAGTAGTATCAGCTAGAGCTATTCCTAAGGTTGATGTTGCAACTAGTTCATAACCACCTGAACCATTTCCTCGTAAAATCTGGCCAAAGCTAGGAGTCGCATTTAAGCCTGTACCTCCAAAGGCAACACCTATAGTATCACCCTGCCAGATACCACCAACAACCGTACCAACATTTGATTGAGTTGCTGTAAATCGTGGGAAGGTCGAAGTTGCTGTTGTCGTTGCAGTAAAGTATGCGCCAACTATTTCACCAACTACAGAAAGTTTTGCATAGGGTGATGTTGTACCAATACCGACATTACCGCTAATATAGCTATTACCAATAACTTCAAGAGCTGCCAATGATGTCGTAGCTGAGGCACCAACCAGCACTTGATTTGTGGTTGTGGCCAATCTAATACCCGAACCATTAAAGAATGTCCAATTAGTATCAGAACCGCTGCCGCTGCCAGATCCACAATTCGAACCAGTACCGGTCAGAAGTCCGCCAGTGCTAAATTGTGCACAACCAGTTTGGCCGATAACATTAAATGAACCTGATACTGCGAGATTGGTAGAAGTAGCATTCGATGAAGTGGCATTTGTAAATATTGCTGTTGATGCTGAACTTGCTCCAATAGGAGTATTGTTAATTGTTCCACCTGAAATAGTAAGATCATTAGCAACTCGTGCATCCGCCAATGTTCCTGTCCATGTTGGCGTAAAGGTATGTGTTGAGCCTGAAGAAGTAATTGTTAATCCAATATTCGTGTCAGTTGATGTGGCAAATGTCTGACTTGCAGCAGTAAGCGCTGGTGAAAATTCCGCACCAAGTGATGTAATCGCTGTGGTCACTAACCCCAGCGACGACGTGGCGGTTAAGGTATATCCTCCTAGTGCATTACCCAGGAGAAGCTGACCATATGTTGGTGCAGTGCTGAGGCCGGTTCCACCATATAAAACTCCGATACTTGTTGTAGCGGAAACGACTCCCGCATTAGCTTGAAGTGGTCCATTCAATGCACCAATAGTTACTCCACCGTTAAAAATACTTGGGCCAGAGAATGTGTTGGTATTCGTAAATGTATTCGAAGTGTACAATTTTGGAATTGTAGTCGAACCATTGATGTACGCATTAACTCGGGCATCCGTATAGTAGAGATTTGTACCCTCAGGAATTGTTGTAGTGATGAGACCTAATGAGGTTGTAGCGATCTGAGTAATAGTATTACCTGCCCCGCCAATCAAAAGTTGGTTGTTGGTGATGGTCGATAATCCTGTTCCACCTCGAGTTGCAGCTAAGGTACCAGTTGTATCACCAATGGCTATTCCCAAGGTTGATGTTGCAACCAGAGTGTATCCACCAGTACCATTACCTCGGAGAATTTCTCCGAAGTTTGGTGCTGAAGTTAAACCAGTGCCACCATACAAAACTCCAATTGATGTCGTTGCTCCAACTACTCCATTTCGAGCATCAAGTGGTCCATTTAATACACCGATAGTCACACCTCCATTAAAAATACTTGCGCCAGAAAACGTATTGGTGTTTGTGAAAGTATTAGCTGTGTAAAGCTTCGGAATCGTTGTTGACCCGTGAATGTAAGAATTGACTCGGGCGTCAGTGTAGTAAAGATTTGTACCTTCGGGAATTGTTGTGGTAATGAGTCCAAGAGAGGTAGTCGCAACTTGGGTAATTGTGTTACCTGCCCCGCCAATCAAAAGTTGGTTGTTCGTGATAGTCGAAAGTCCGGTGCCACCTTTTGTAGCAGCTAATGTTCCCGAGATTGTTGAAAGTGTTGTGGTTGCTTGCCAGGTTGGTACACCACTCACTAATGCAAGTACAAACCCATCGGTGCCGGCACTTGTTGTAGCTAATGCTCCCGTGCCATTTCCAAGCAAAATGCTATTCGCTAGGATATTTGTCCATCCAGTACCGCCGTAGAGCACTCCAATTGATGTTGTTGCTGTCACGACTCCAGCATTTGCCTGAAGTGGGCCATTAAGTGTACTAATGGTTAAACCACCATTTAAAATACTTGAACCTAAAAACGTATTGGTATTGGTGAACATATTTGAAGTATATAATTTCGGAATTGTGGTAGAACTGTGAATGTAAGAATTAACGCGAGCGTCAGTGTAGTAAAGGTTTGTCCCTTCAGGAATTGTCGTGGTAATCAAACCTAAAGATGTTGTCGCTACTTGAGTAATAGTATTTCCTAATCCACCAATCAGTAACTGATTGTTCGTGATGGTTGAAAGTCCTGTACCACCTCGCGTTGCTGCTAATGTTCCGGTTGTGTCAGCAATGGCAATTCCCAAGGTTGATGTTGCTACCAGAGTGTATCCGCCACTACCATTTCCCCGAAGAATTTCTCCAAAGTTTGGCGCAGAAGTTAGTCCTGTTCCCCCATAGAGTACTCCGATTGAAGTCGTTGCTGTAACGACTCCAGCGTTTGCTTGAAGGGGACCGTTGAGTGAGCCAATAGTTACACCTCCGTTGAAAATACTCGAGCCAGAAAATGTATTGGTGTTTGTAAATGTATTTGAAGTGTACAGTTTTGGAATTGTCGTTGATGCATGGATGTAAGAATTGACTCGAGCATCGGTGTAGTAGAGATTCGTGCCTTCGGGAATCGTTGTCGTAATGAGTCCGAGAGATGTTGTTGCAACCTGAGTAATAGTATTGCCTGGACCACCAATCAGTAATTGATTTTGGGTGATTGTAGATAATCCCGTACCACCTCGTGTTGCGGCCAAGGTTCCTGACCACGTTGGGGTAAAGGTATGGGTCGATCCAGAGGATACTATATTAAGGCCGATGTTTGTATCAGAGGTCGTGGCAAAGGTTTGGGTCGAATTAGTCAGACCATTAAGTGAAGTAATGGCGCTTGTTGGTAAACCAAGAGAGGATGTTGCTGTTAATGTATAACCACCCAAAGAATTTCCGACTAGTATCTGTCCTAAATTGGGTGCTGAAGTTAAACCAGTGCCACCGTATAAGACACCAATTGAGGAAGTTGCGCTCACTACTCCTGCGTTTGCCTGCAATGGACCATGTAATGTTCCGACTGTCAGTCCACCGTTGAAAATGCCAGCGCCTGAGAATGTATTTGTATTGCTAAATGTATTGGCAGTATATGTTTTAGGAATTGTGGATGAACCTTGAATAAAGTCGTTGACTCGAGTTGGGGTATAGTAGAGATTATTAACACCTTCGGCTAAATTGTTTGTTGATTTGGTGGTTAACCAATAATCAGCTGATGTGGTCGAGTATGAGTTTGCTAAATAATAGGTTCCGTCAGCTCCATCAAAGGTTCCTGTCCAATTTCCACTTGTATCAACTGTTAATGCCCCACCTGAAATCGTCAGACCAGCCCCAGTAATGTCTGTAATGTACTCAGAGCCAACGCCAAGAACTGTTGTCCTAAATGTAGTTGAAGTCGCATTTGTTGTCGTAGCATTTATAGCAATAAGATTTGCTAATGTTGTCGATCCTGTAAGATTAAGATTGCCGGTAATTGAAACATTACCGCCAAATTTTGAATTACCGACAACTTCAAAAATATTTCCGGTTGTAGTTGTGGCGCTCGTGCCAATAAGAACGACGTAACCAGTATCTGATGGATAAATTGACAAGCTGTCACTTGATGTCGCCCAAGCACCTGCGCCACCACCACCGCTCGTTAAATCTGAACCCCAGGTTGGCACGCCACCGGAAATTTTAAGCACTGTTCCATTAGAACCTCGAGCTAATCTGGTTAATGAAGTAGTTGTATCAGCATACAAAAGATCACCAACAGCATACACAGTCTGACCAGTGCCGCCTCGAATCGCGTTTAGTGTTCCTAAAGTATCAGCAAGATTAATACCCAGAGTTGATGTCGCAATTTGAATGATAGTATTGCCTGGACCGCCGATCAGTAATTGATTTTGGGTGATTGTAGATAATCCCGTACCGCCAAAATCAGCAGCGATGGTGCTACCCTGCCAGGTACCGCCAACAACCGTACCAACATTTGATTGAGTTGCAGCCAGAAGTGGAAACGTTGATGTCGCTGTCGTTGAAGTTGCCGTAAATGTCGAGCTTGTAACATGACCACCGACTGCAAGGTTACTATACAAAGTTGTATCGCCTGTTATTTGTAATGTAGAAGATCCAAAAAGACCGCCATTTTGATTTACATAAAAGAGTGGATTTCCTGTCGAACTTTGAATTCTAAAAAGATGCGCTGCTTGGCCAAGAGCTGCTTGAATCGTAAGCCCAACAGCATTTGTTGACGTCGCCTGAATTGAGACAACAGAATTATTAAGCACTGTGGTTGTACCGAATGTTGATGAATCAGTACCACGGACTGATCGCGCCAGCTCGGCAAATGTTGAGGCGGTTATGAGCTGGCGTGGTGCAAGCGTCTCAAATGTTACATTGTCATCAGAAACTTCAATTTGAAGATAGATTGTGTCATTAGTGCCAAAATCATAGTCCAAGGTATTAGGATATCCGTTTGCGGTATCACCAATATTTACATTAAATACACCCTGTCGAATTGTGGTAGTGACCGTGCCTGGTGCTGAGGATGGCCAAAGTTGAGTGCCACCAGGAACTGTCGGACTATTCCACAAGGAAAATTTAAAATATGCCGGCGCGCCTGATCCTCCCAAAAGATTTCCATTTTCATCAGTCAGGCGACCTTGATAACTTAAAATTTTTGGCACACCGGCTGCAGCTTCAGCAATGGTTGGCAGAAGTGGAGAAAAAGGAGAAATTAAAATCGAAATAATCAGAGCAATAGAAAGAACTTTCGATATACCAAATCGATAGTAGATATTTCTAAATCTCATGTACAAACTCCTATTCAACTTTTTATTGAAATATCCTTATATTAATAGCTAAATTATAGCATATGGCAGAGCCCGGAAGGCATGGTTTTGAAGCTAAAACTGTTGAAAACTCAGCATTCTAATTGTTGCAATGTATGGTATAGTTCAGGTAATGAAAAACGTGAGATTATTTTCTCGCTTTGCTCTTTTTGTTATCTATTTTTGGTTTGGAATTTTAAAAGTTTTTGATCTGAGTCCTGCTACTCCCCTGGTTAATGCTTTAGCTCAAAAAAGTTTTGTTATTCTGCCTGATTTTCTGCAAATTTTCTTATCCCCGTCACGATTTATTATTTTATTTGGTCTCATCGAAGTACTTATTGGCATATTGTTTCTGTTTCCTGCCTTGACCAAGCCGACAAAAATTATTTTCGGCCTGCACATGATCACTACTTTCCTACCACTCTTCCTCTTGCCCTCACTTGTTTGGCAATCCCTGCTCGTGCCAACCCTCGAAGGTCAATACATCATCAAAAATCTCGCCCTCATCGCTATAGTTTTACATTTGTAGTGCTTGCTTGGACGCTTGCGGCATGTGACTCGTTTGCTACAATCACGTTACTAGAACTCACTCAATACGTAGTTATAGTGTTATCAGTCGTTAGTCAATTTGTATAATGGATAGTAGTGGAACTCTGTGGGATCTTGGTTTTGAAACCATTAAGGAGCTTGAAGTTGAGCAAGGCATTCTGGCATCAGGCAAAGAAGAAATCTTTGGATGTATTTTTGGCCGAGATTCACTCATCACCAGCCTCAAATTACTTCGGGTCTATGAAAATACAAAAGATCCGTACTTTTTAGCTCTGGTTAAAAAAATTTTACAAAATCTTGTAGCTCTTCAGGGCACCGAAGTCAATATTGAAAGCGGTGAAGAGCCCGGCAAGTGTATTCATGAATTCCGACCGTCAAATCATGAGCACTTAACCCGTGATCTAGAAATTCCTTGGTATTTGTACCCTGATAACATGATGCGTAACTATGACTCGGTTGATAGCACGCCGCTTTTTCTCATTACCCTCTACCGTTATTTTCAAGCCAGTGCCGACAATGCCTTTATGCAAGAAACCCTGCCGAATGTGAAGTTGGGTTTAAATTGGCTAGTAACGTACGGCGATAAAAATGGCGATGGTTTTGTAGACTACGGCTTAAATCCTGAGCGAAAATTCGGCGGTTTGGCAACACAAAGCTGGATGGACAGCGGCGAATCTGTTTTTCATGAAGATGGCAGTGCTGTTGCCTTCCCCATTGCACCCGTCGAAGCTCAAAGTTATACTTTTTTAGCTCTGCGATTGTGGTCTGACTATTTCAAAAATTCTGACAATATACACAGCGATGCCCTAAAACAGCGCGCCGATAAACTTAAGGCTCACTTCAATGAAGTATTTGTGACCGCAAATGACCAAGGTGTATTTCTGGCTACAGGAGTTGATGGCAATGGCAAGCTTTTAACATCGGTCCGCTCAAGCATGGGTCATTGCATTTGGTCATCACTTGAAAAAAGCCGTGACGGCGTTCAAGAATCAATCATTAAAGATGAGTTCATTCCAAAAATTATTGAACGATTGATGGCTCCTGATATGTTCGCGCCTAAAGCTGGCATCCGCACTTTAAGTTCGCTGTCAGTTTCATACTCTCCGAATAGTTATCACAATGGTTCAATCTGGCCGCATGATACAAGCATTATCGCTGAGGGTTTTGATCTTTTCGGCTACCACGCTGAGGCTAAGCAAGTTCGAGAAGCATTGCTGTATGCTTTGACTCACTTCAATAGTCCAATCGAACTTTTCGTATACGAAGAAGATTACTCGGAGTATTGTTCTCCGCATGGTCAAAAAGCATGTCTCAAGCAAGCCTGGAGCGCTGCCACTCTTCTCAAGGAATTGGCTTCAACTCGAACAATTACTTCTTAAGATGTCGGTGTATTGTTGCCGCTCTCAGATTTCAAATCAAGGTGGCTATTAATATCAATCAGGTTATTCAAAAATTTACTGGCCCATTGATATACATTATTTTTTGAGACAGCCGCTTGAAGTTTTTCCATGCGCTGTTTCCTTTCATCCTTGGGCATTTCAAGAGCGCGTTTAATAGTATCGGCTAACTGCTCAATGTCATATGGATTAACAATAAGTGCATCTTGTAATTCATCAGCTGCTCCTGTTTGCTCTGAAAGAATTAAGGCACCATCAGCCGGTCCTGCCGTGACATATTCTTTAGCAACGAGGTTCATACTCTCAGCCAATGATGTAACCATCATCAGGTTGGCGCTCTTATACAAACTATAGAGCTCTGTTGGTGTTTGAGTTTCTTTAATGACGTGAATAGGCTGCCAATTTGAGGTGGCATATTTAAAATTGACTGTTTCAATCAAGGTTTCAATTTCTTGATCAAGCTGTTCGTATCGTTTCAAAATAGTGCGCGATGGCTGTAAAACATTAATATGCACAAATCTTTCCTGATATTCTGGATATTTTTCCAAAAAGCGGTCAATAGCCTTTATACGTTCAACAACTCCCTTAATGTAATCAATACGCTCGACACCAAATGAAAGAAATTCATATCGACCAGTGACAATTTGTTTAATGTGAGATTTGCCAAAACGCTTCGATTTCTGAGAAGCATACGAAATGGCCTGATAATCAATACTAATTGGAAAATGACGAACATAGGTTACTCGATCATTATAGGTAATGGTTAAATTATCAAAATCAACTTTGGCCTCAAGTGTTTTTGAGACCGAAGTTAAAAAGTTTCGACAATGTGAGTGCCGGCTGAAACCAATAAGCTGATTGCCGAGCATTCCTTCCAATACTTGCCTATCCCATGGAAAAATCCGAAAAATTTCTGCCACCGGCCAGGGAACATGCCAAAAATGTCCGACAATAATGTCTGGATATTTTTCCCGAAGCATTTGTGGTACTAAGGCTAAGTGATAGTCATGAATCCAAACTACTACTTTTTCTTTATGGTCAGGATCAATTTCTTTGAGCACAGCGTCGGCATACTGTTGATTGACAGCCGTGTACGCTTCCCAATCACCTTGTCTGAAAATCGGCCGTTCAAAAACAGAGTGGCACAGCGGCCAGAGGGCTTCGTTACACAAGCCATAATACCAACCCAATAAATTTCTTTTGGTAATCCATAAGCGCTTCAGGGTGTATTGCCTACGTCCAGGCGGCATTTTTATTTTATCTTCTTCATTAACAACTTCTTTGTCAGAGGCACCGCGGCCATGAGCAATCCAGAGTCCGCCATTCAACTTTATGATCGGTTCCATAGCGGTAATCAGTCCGCCGGCACCTCGAACAACCGTAATTTTATCTTTGTAATAACCGTGAGTGTACGGCTCAGCTGATGAAACCACAATAAGTTTATAATCGCCGATGCGATCTCCCAACAATTTTTCAATGACTTTTTTTGCCGGTGACA
>JAIFWI010000024.1 GCA_019661945.1 Candidatus Parcubacteria bacterium
GTCGAGCTTCATTAACAACGAGACGTCGTCCATCAAGAGTTGCGCCGTTCATGCCGTTTACTGCAGCTTCTGCATCAGCGTCCTCCATTTCAACGAAACCAAAACCTCGAGATCGGCCAGTCATCTTGTCCATCATAATCTGGGCTGAGACAACGGTACCAAACTTTTTGAAAGCTTCCTCGAGGCCTTGCTGTGTCGTAGTGTATGACACGCCGCCAACGTATAATTTCTTTGCCATGTATGTATACTAAATTTCAATAAATCGTATACGACCTCTCTTCTACCTCTTATAAATTGAGAACGAATGAGAAACAATTACGATCGCCTATACTATACACCACATGTGGAAAAATGCAAGTTTTTGTCCGAGAGTCAAGCTCAACTATGTGGATAACTCAATGAGTCAGTAGCTAAAAAATGGCTTATTTTCGTCCTTGTAAGCGAGTAGGCAAGCCCTCCCATACCCAGTATTTTACCTATATTTTGAGCCAAACTACGCATATATGTGCCACTTGAACATGTCACGACGAGCTCTGACTTTAAAAACTCTTTATTTTCCACATTAGCCAATGCTTTTTGCCAAGAATCAAGGATTTCTACCTGTCGAAAATCGCCTTTTACTAATGCAATATCTTTTTGAATCTGGTTTAATAGTTCTCGGCCTGATGTTTTTTTGAGATTTAAAAGCTCGGCTGAGTATATTGTAACTTGCTGTTTTGGAATTTTTATTTCTGCAATCTTCCCTTCTCTGGCCCATTGAAACAAAGGCTTGCCGGACACTGGTTGGGATGAATATGGCGGATATTCTTGGTCAAATGTTTTCACAAAATTCTTGAGAGCTTGCTGTATTTTTTCTTTTGATACATTAGATAGAGACTCAGCATCAGAAACATTGACAACTTTTCCTAAAACATCATATGTATCAGTTTCGATACCAAACAGTATTTCCAGCTTATATTCTTTATCTAGACCAAGATATTTTTCCCGTTCTTTATTTTCTGATCCTTCGAGTATGAGAAGCAACCCTTCCGCCATAGGATCTAGGCGGCCGGCATAGCTTAAGATACTGTTTTTATACTGAGGATAATCCTTTTTAAGCCGCTCTAACGCCTGGAGCGGTGTCTCACCTTTATATTTGTAGAAAAGGATCATGTAAGCTACAATCTAGCCTATGGACGAGAAAAATACAAAGAATTCCCTATCTACTGAGCCGTATAAAGGCGTACGCGATTTTTATCCTGAAGATATGTTCGTTCAGAATTATATTTTCTCAGTTATGCGTAAAACCGTTGAGAGTTTTGGATATGTTGAATACGGGGCCTCAATACTAGAGCCTTCCGAACTCTACAAATCGAAGACCAGTGATGAAATCGTCAATGAACAAACATATTCATTTAAAGACCGCGGCGATCGTGATGTTACGCTTCGACCTGAGATGACGCCGACCGTTACGCGCATGGTGGCAGCAAAAAAACGAGAACTCTCCTTCCCCTTACGCTGGTACTCAATTCCAAATTTATTTCGCTATGAAAAACCGCAGCGTGGCCGATTGCGTGAGCACTTTCAGCTTAATGTAGATCTTTTTGGCATTGAGTCAGTAAAAGCTGAGGTTGAAGTAATTACTGTGGCTCACACCTTGATGCTGAACTTCGGTGCAGATCAAGAAAGTTTTGAAATTAAAATTAATAACCGTAAAATTTTAAATTATCTTTTACAGGAAGTATATACACTTAATGATGAGACTACTCGAATCATTACCCGGCTTATAGATAAGAAACATAAGATTTCAGGGGACGAATTTAAATCAGGTATTGAAAAAGTGCTCAAAGATAAGACAGATTCATTTATTGACATCATTAATACTAAAACAATAGATGAATTTGCTGAGAAAGCAGCAGAAAAAACATCGAGTGAAATCTTAGGAGTAAAAGAGACGAAAGAACTCATTGAAACGCTCAAGGCTCATGGTGTCAAAAATGCTAAGTTTGATCCAACATTGGCCCGTGGTTTTGATTATTACACCGGTATTGTCTTTGAAGTGTATGACATGAGCCCTGCTAATAATCGCTCACTCTTTGGCGGCGGCAGATATGACGATCTTCTTTCTGTTTTTGGTACCGAAAAAGTTCCGGCAGTCGGCTTTGGTATGGGTGATGTCACTATTCGGGATTATTTAGAAACCTATAACTTTTTACCAAAATATAAACCCAACATTGATTTAGCAATTTGTACTTTAAATCCAGAGGTTATCCCATTTGCTTCCGATTTAGCTCAAAAACTACGGAAGGAAGGTGTACAAGTAGCTCTCAACCTAACCGATAAAAAATTAAGCCAGCAAATTCAATGGGCAGATAAAAATTCAATTCCCTACATTCTCTGCATTGGTGAAAATGAATTGAAAGATAAAAAATATGTTGTCAAAGAACTAAGTACCGGTACAGAAACAGAATTTCACTCTGAACAAGACATCGCTGTCTTTTTGAAAAAAATTTAAGCAAACAAAAAACACCTCAGGGATTACCCCTAGGGTGCTTGTCTGACATTTCGTATCTTGCGCCTGCGGGATCGTCTTGGATAACCCCTCGCTAGAAACTTCGAGGGCTGTTGCGGTTCCATATCTTGGAAGTACCCTGCTATGTTGTCACTCGGAATGAGTAGAGAAGCCTCCTCATCGTCAAAACTTTCGACTTCCCTGTGTTTAATCTCAGGCTCCTTAACGTCTTCGTGAGCTTCACCATCCCCTTCTTTGTTAAGAGATGTCTTGTCGAGAATACGAACGAGCTGGCGAATGTGCTCCAAGGCATCATCACTGGTCAAAAAATAGACCAGAGCCGCAAATGCAGTTTGATGCGGCCAAATTAGAACGAGCAGTACCACAGTTAAGAAGAAAACTCGAGGGAAGTTATTTCTAAAGATGGAGATGAGCTTGTGCATCACCTACTCCTTTCTAGAGTTAAGGTACACCAGCTTCGTTTATAACACATTTTTTAATCTATGTAAATAAAAACCCGTCTTTTGGACGAGCTCGGGAAGACCCACTATTTTTTACCGTATGTCAGAAAGTAGAGACAAAGTGCAAAACCTATGGCAAAAAGCAAAATTCCAAGTGGGATTTGCCAACTACCCCTTTGAGGATCTTCAGGTTCAGACATTGTGCCTCCATGTATTTGGGACCAGAAGCTATATTACCTCATAATCTTCTGTTATACTAGTCGAATGCGCAAAATTGTCTTTGATATTGAAACGAAAAATATATTCCAAGATGTTGGAAAAAATGACCCGACACTTTTAGACTTGGCCTTGGTCGGTGTGTATGACTCTGAAACTAATATATATCGTTGTTATCTTGAAGAAGAATTGAAGGATTTATGGCCAATCTTAGAGCGTGCAGATATTCTTATCGGCTATAACTCTGATCATTTTGATATTCCCCTGCTCAATAAATATTATCCTGGTGATTTAAGTCGGATAAAAAGCATAGATCTTTTAAAAGAAATTAAAGATGCCTCAGGCCGGAGATTTAAACTCGATCATATCGCTGAAGGTACCTTAGGCATTAATAAATCAGGCCAAGGACTCCAAGCTATTACCTGGTGGAAAAATGGCGAGATAGACAAAATAAAAGCCTATTGCCTTGATGATGTAAAAATTACTAAGAAGCTCTATGATTATGCCTTGAAAAACGGCAAGCTCAAATATAAAGAAGGACCAAAAGCTGTCAGCATTCCCCTCGATACATCAAAATGGGAAACCATTGAAGAGTCTGTTATGACCCACACCCTGCCTTTCTGAATCTCTGCCGTATTGGTATAATGGTGGTGGAGTTAAAGTTCGAGACCACTTACTGGCGGAGGTGTATTATGATTCTGAGCCGTGAATCGATCGAGAAACTGGCAAATGCTAAGAACAAATCGCCTATTGAATACATCACCTGGCGTTTAGTCCGTGCTGGTGTTTGTGGCGCTGATTCAGCCGCTGTTCGTCGCATGAACGTACTTAATGTCGAGGAAGCTGTGGAACTACCAGAAGAGTCAGCGACCCAGGAGTCAAATACTGGTCGTCAGCAACATACGCAGTACCCATAGGCCCTGTCCCGACAGCGCCTTTTTTTTACTCAATTTTTCTGTTAGAATGGCTGAATATGGAACCAACATACCAAACCCCACAAGGCCCTAAAAATAACATTTTAATCCCTGTAGCAATCATTATTGCAGGTGCATTCATCGCTGGCTCCCTCATCTATATAAAGCGGTCAGACGTGGCCACTAACCAACCACCGACTGAGCATTTAGCCATTGCTGTTAATGCAATTACTGAAGGCGATCATACCCTTGGAAATCCCAACGCTTCAGTGATGATGCTCGAATACTCGGATACCGAATGTCCATTTTGTCAGCGCTTTCATCCAACCTTACAAAAACTCATGGATACACATGGCAAGGATGGCAAGCTCGGATGGACTTATCGGCATTTCACTGTTCACAAGGATTTTGCGCCCAAAGAAGCTGAAGCACTTGAATGTGTTGCCGAGCTTGGCGGTAATGCTCAATTTTGGAAATATCTCGAGACACTTTTTAGCAAACGGAAATTCCCCGTTGCTCAAGGTGACGCATATGTAAATGTTGAACCAACAGAATTACCCATTATTGCAGAAACTGTTGGAGTCAATCGATCGGCATTCAATCAGTGCTTGACCAGTGGCAAATATGCAGAAAAAATTAGACTTCAATATAATGATGCCATATCAGCAGGTGCTGTAGGTACTCCGCATACCGTGCTCTTCTCTCAAAAGCCAATTACTCGCGAAACAAAGGATTTCATTGATACAGTTAATCTCCAGCTTCTAGCTCGCATGGGCCGAGGTTCAAGTGCCCCATTTGCTATTTCTCAGGATAATAAAAAAGTCCTGGTGAGCGGCGCTATGGATTTTGCCATTATGAATCAACTGGTACAGATGTTGGTACGGGCAAATTCTTAACTTCAAATTCTTTTTCTCGTTCTTTGACAAGCTGACGCAATCGGCAAAATTCGCAGTCGTCTTCACACACTTTGTCCCAAAAAGTAAAATTGTATATTTCATGTGCCACACGTGAAATAGTCTTTTTTACTTCTTCTATATCTGCCTCAACCATTTCGAAACGTTCTTTGTGATACTTGTCTTTACTGTCTGGTTCTATAAAATCAATTTCTCCAGCTTTCATCTTGTATGTACCCTTGTCATATCCATCTAACAGAATTTTATAAAACATGAGCTGGCGATAGTAATCCCCATCCGAATTTTTCGTCTTACCCATAATTTCATTATGAGTTTTTGGTTTCGCAGTTTTATAATCCACCACGGTCACGGTATTGTTATCTGAGAGTTCAATTTTATCAAGCTTACCGCAGATAAGTATTTCTTCTACCTTTCCATCTCCAAGTTGAACAGGAAAAAAGACAGCCGGGATACTAAACTCAGTAAAGAGACGCCTCGTCCAGCTCGGATAATATGTTTTGTAATAACCTCTCAATGCCTCTTTGCCTTTTTTTAATGCCTCATCATAATCG
The DNA here is from genome assembly GCA_019661945.1 of Candidatus Parcubacteria bacterium. Taxonomy (GTDB): domain Bacteria; phylum Patescibacteriota; class Minisyncoccia; order Phycocordibacterales; family JAKAEA01; genus JAIFWI01. The sequence goes on from JAIFWI010000024.1 coordinate 5,548, forward strand.
CGCTGATTGAGCGGCTCTCGTTTAAGATTATGCTCGAATGTTTCTATAAAAAGCTCGGATAATATGTCTTCTTCTTTAGCATATTTATCAAAAAATTCTTTAAGGGTATGGTGAATTGCCGTGCCATACATCTGGTACTTGGTTTTAGCGCGAGGGATTTTTAAGAGATTATTGAAAAAATAATCCCAAGGACATTTCAGATATTGATTAAGAGCAGTGGCAGAGATACCCTGTTCTAGAAATAAGCTTCGTAAGTATTCTTTATCTTCAAAGCTAATACCGTGATGTATTCGTTCGGTAAATGCGTGGGTGTGTTTTTTTGAATGTTCAGTTTCAAATTTTTCTGTAGAAACACTCTCCAGAAGCTTAGGATCAATTTCTGAGACAAACTGGCTTGGCAGCAATTCCCTGCCATCAAGACTCAATGTTGAATATGAGATATGAACTTCTTTTTTGGCCCGAGTAAGGGCGACATAAAACAGCCGACGTTCATCTTCAAGCGGATCAATGCCCTGAGCCTTAAGTCCCGCCAGAGGGATATCAAAGACTCGCAAACTGCGCTTATTGCCCCAATGGGTGTCATATGCCCCAATGATATAGATATACTCAAATTCAAGGCCTTTTGACTTGTGAGCGGTCATGAGCTGGACAGCATTCTTGCCGCCCTGTTGAATTGGCGCTTTGACCATGAGATTATAGCTTTTCAGAATTTCAATGTACTTCAAAAGATCCTGAATCTTAGCATCTCTTTTTTGTTCAGCCAGATTTTTTATTTCATCAAAAAAACGATCGAGTTTAGCCATTTTCTCCAAGGCTCCCGGCTGGGCTACAAGATAATCCACAAAACCAGATTGAGAAATAATAGTTTCAAAAAAATCAATAATACCGCTATTTTTTGCCACCGATGCCCACATCAGAAGTCTCTCAACGAGCTGACTGAATTTTTCTTTCTTATTTACTTTAGCATCAGTTAAATATTCCTCTGATTTCAGGACATCATACAATCCCAATCTCTTTTTGCCGGCATAATGAGTAATTTTAAAAACATCAATCAGGTCAAAGCCGAGAAAATCAAGATACAGCGCTTCTGCTAACAATTCATCTCGGCCGATATTGCCTACAACCTGCAATAATAGAATGAGTTTCTGAATCTGCGGGTCAGATAAAATGTCCTGATCCGATGTGACGGTGAATGGAATATCTGTTTTCTCCAGCTCGCGGACAATGGGTAAAACATCTTTGTTTTCGCGGTAAATTACTGCGATCCCAGAAGCATCAGCGCCCTTTTTTATTTTTTCCTGAATATCCTTTGCAAGATGAGCATATTCATACTCCTGCCGGGAAAATTCATGCAAATACATATGAGGAGTTGCATTTGAGTTATCTGTTTTCTGTTGTGATTTAAGCTTTGCTCGTAAATTCTTATCGACAACCTTGTTTTTTTCAATCAAGCTATGTGCAGCATCTAAAATAGGCTGGGTCGAGCGATAATTTTCTTGAAGACTAATTACCCAAGCTTTAGGATACAGTTTTTTAAAATAGAGAAAATTCTCAAGCGATGCACCCTGAAAACGAAAGATGGCCTGCTTTTCATCACCGACGATAAAAAGATTCGGGTCATTATGGAAACTTGCCATAAGCTCTAAGATTTTATTTTGAGCATTATTGGCATCTTGATGTTCATCTGCCAGAATATACTGATATTGTTCTTGAAGCTGGAGCCGGAAGTCTTCACTCTTCTCCAAAGCCCGAATAAATTCCATAATCATATCTTCATAATCGTAGAATTTCTGTTTGGCTAGAGTTTCCTGATATTTTTTGTAAAGCTTCACTAATTCCTTATTCTTTTCAATTTTCTTTTGTAAATCTGCATAAGCTCCCTTCATTTTGCCTTTGTAAGCCCCTTTTTCGTGATATAAATCCGGAATATCTTTGAAATTCTTGGCCTGGTCTTTAATCATAGTCTCAAAATCTTTTGGACTGATATCCTCGCGCTTTAAATTTCTGATGGTGCTCAAAACTGGTCGGACATAATAAAACGGATCTCCATAGGGCTTTAAATATTCAAGTTCAGAGCCCTGAATAATGTCTTCCATAATTCTGATTTGATCAATGTCAGTGATACTTGATGAGCCAATGATTCTTGGAAATTGTTCTGGATATTTTTTAATATGATCATTGGCAAAGCCGTGAAAGGTGGAGATGGCAACTTTATATGCCGGGCTGCCGATAATTTCCACCAACCTTTTTCGCATTGAAAAAACCCCTGATTCAGTAAATGTAAGAGCCAAAATATTCTCCGGCCGAGTATCAGTTTGCTTTAGGATATTAGCAATCCTCAGGGTCAATATCTGCGTCTTGCCCGTCCCCGGCCCGGCAATAACCATCACCGGCCCCTCAATGGTATCCACAGCCCTTTTCTGCTCCTTATTGAGCTTTCTATACAGCTTTTCAAAGGTAGGATTAGTTGGCATTGATAAAGTATAGCATGTGCTTTTATATTGACTTTTCATTCAAAAGTTGTAATTTGATATCAGCACTGTATCGAGGTTTCTAGTCCACACATGGAGGCTACGATGAATGTAATTAGGCAAATCCGTGAGAAAGGTCCGCAAATCTCTGATTTCTTTTTCAAGCTTGTAGCCATACTTCTTGCTTTCCTCGTTGGAGGGATTCTCATTGCTCTTCTCAAAGATGGTGAACGGAAGCAATGGATTGAGCAATATGAAAAAGAGCGGCAGCGCAATGCGACCACTCAGACAGCGCCAGCAATCGAGAGATTCATTGAGGACAGGTACTTCGTCCGCGGCGATGATCTCATCCGCGGTCTGGCCGACCTGGACAAGTGGATTCTGTACAACGAGAACAGAATCATCACGGTCAAGTGGGCGCCTGTGCCCAAGGTAGTCAACGGTAATACCGAAGGCTACTATGTCTGGGTCGAGGCAGTCGACAAGGCCAGGCTCCTGCCCACCTCACAGCCCGGCCGCTAGCACACTCAGAACAAAGTGCCCCCAACTCCGACGCTTCAACGTCGGTTTTTTCTTTGCTTTAATGTTGACTTTAAATTCAAATGTGGTAATTTATAGCCTGCGTTCATTTTAGGGGGATTTGCTAGTTGCATCAGAAAGGAGTCGGTATGAATCTCCGGGATGTTGTCAGCCGCCTCGGTATGATCGTCAGCTGCGAGGGCAGCGACCGGTTTTTTTGTGACGTCGGCACCTTCAACAGCGGGTTTAAGCTCGAGGAGTGGCCGAACCACTACGGCTTCAAGCTCGTCTTTCCGAACGGCGACTGGGTCGGCCTGCACAAGTTCCAGGGTACGATCTTTGGCTGTTTCAGGGACAAGTATGGCACGTCCCAGTCGATGGTCTACAACCAGAACACCGGCCACGCGCTTTGGAGTGAGGTCGTCGATCACCTCATCCTGACCGAGCCTCTGCCCACGTCCGCTTCGTCTGCGACTTCCCCGTCCGAAAAGCCCACCGATTCTGTTGGTGGGCTTTCTCTTTATTTTATTGACAAATTATTGACAAAATTGAAGGATTTCATATACTAAAGATCTATTTGGGATTTTCCCACGACCCCGCCCTACCAGGCGGGACAAATTTTTTATTGGAATGGAGGTATAGTTTATATGGCAAGGTCTCACCTTGCCATTAATATATAGCAAAAAAGGCCTAATTAGAGCCATGTTTCTGCTTGACTTTGACATTTATATATGATATAATCTTAAAAGTGTAAGTAAGAGCGAGAA
>JAIFWI010000041.1 GCA_019661945.1 Candidatus Parcubacteria bacterium
GATAGGGTGGCTGGTGCTAAAGAAGCTAAAGAAGAATTAACTGGAATTGTTGATTTCCTGCGTAATCCAAAAAAGTTTTTGGAAATCGGCGCGCGCATTCCAAAAGGAATCTTACTTATGGGCGCGCCCGGAACCGGTAAAACTTTGCTTGCTCGGGCGGTAGCCGGGGAAGCGCAAGTGGCATTCTTCTCAATCTCGGGATCAGAATTTGTGGAAATGTTTGTTGGAGTCGGTGCTTCACGTGTGCGCGATCTTTTCAGAATGGCAAAGCAGGCTGCACCGGCTATTATTTTCGTTGATGAAATTGATGCTGTCGGCCGCGTTCGCGGTACAGGTGTCGGCGGGGGAAATGATGAGCGCGAGCAAACCTTGAACCAAATTCTGGTAGAAATGGATGGTTTTGAACCAAATGAAAAAGTTATTGTCATGGCTGCCACAAACCGCCCCGATGTTTTGGATCCGGCCTTGCTTCGACCAGGCCGATTTGATCGTCGCGTAACCATTGATCCGCCGGACCGCTCTGACCGTTTAGAAATTTTAAAAATTCACTCACGTACCAAACCATTTGCTGAAGATGTGAACTTAAGTGTTATCGCGGAACGCACGCCAGGATTTTCCGGCGCTGATCTCTACTCACTCATGAACGAAGGAGCAATTCTCGCCGCCCGCGAAAACCGGACTAAGATTTCTCAGTACGATCTCATTCGCTCAATTGAAAAGGTTATGCTCGGACCGGAACGAAAGTCGCACATCTTGAATCGAAAAGAAAAAGAGTTAACGGCATATCATGAAGCAGGACACGCCGTTGTTGCATCTATCCTGCCATACGCTGATCCGGTTCATAAAATTTCTATTATTTCTCGCGGCCGAGCTGCTGGTTATGTTTTGAAATTACCGCTTGAAGATCGAAAACTTCAATCAAAGAGAGAATTCATAGATGACATTTCAGTTAGTCTCGGCGGTTATGTCACCGAAATGATGATGTTTAAAGATGTCACTACCGGTCCATCAAATGATTTGCAAGTTTCAACAGCCCTGGCTCGAGACATGGTTACAAAATATGGTATGTCAGAAAGACTTGGGGCAATCGCTTTAGAAGGCGAAGGTGGCCGGGCAATGTTTGGCGGCCGCGGCGTGGATAGCAAAGACTATTCCGAAAAGGTCAGCGCCGATATTGATGCCGAGGTGGCAAAAATTATGACTGATGCCTACAAGCGCACTGAAGAGATTATCACTACGCACCGAAAACTCTTAGATATAATCGCTAAGCGCTTAATCGAAACTGAAACAATTGAACGAGAAGAATTTGAACAAATTCTGGTAGCCAACGGTATAACTCCCAAAAAGAAACTCGATATTGAACATCAAATATAATAATGCTAGTATAATTTCACGATGAAAAGTAAAGCCAAAAAGTCTGAGGAAATCGACGTAGAACTTATCCAAAGAAAAATAGACCTTATTGAACGCGGTCTGCCTGTTGATATTACTGAATCAGAATTGGCTTCACTTGAAACAACCTTCCGCGGCGCTCGCAGCTTCTATATAGATATGATTAAGGCTCTCTACGACCGCCGGGCGACAGGCGAGGATGTTGAGCACCATATAATAGAAGAGAGCAAGAACTTGGCTGGGGTAGAATTGGCTCTCAGAAAGATCGACGAATTTCGTAAAATCCACTCCGAACACATCAAAACGAAATAATAAGAGATTTGACTTTGTTATTGGGCTTGGTATCATAGTAAATGATTATGGGCTTCGGCCTCCGAGAAATCCCTCCAAAAGAGGGATTTCGTAGTTCTAGAGTCTTCCTTGTATCATTTTAGAGATTTTATCGAGTAAAATATTGTATTGACCTTCGCGCACAGTATCAATTTTTCTAAGTAATCTCTTCGAGCTTATTGTCCGGATTTGGGACAGGCATGCTTTATACATTTTCTCATTAACCCCTAAAACATCTAAATAATACTTATTAGATTTATCTTGGTGAGTAGTCGGAACTACTAAGGCCATGTCTTTGTTAAATTTTCGAATAATAACAACTGGTCTAAGAAATAACTCATGCTTGCCATCAATTTCTACTCCAACATTAATGCCGACCTTAACCCACCAGAAATGCTAGTTTCATCAAAATGAGTATTTTTCTTTATACTATTCCACTCGTCGAAATTTTTTTCCATCTAGCAAGTCTATCTAAGCATAGATAAAGGAAAAATAAAGAAATTTTATCCAAATGTGCACGTGCCAGGATTCGAACCTGGGACCGGCCGTGTATAAGACGGCTGCTCTACCAACTGAGCTACACGTGCATACTCCAAGAATACTACTTAAATTAAGGCTTTTCTACAAGCTATGTTACTGAACTGTATCATGATAGTATTTGTGTAAGGTAATAATCTTTGCATGAATAAAATTCAACAGTATATTCTCTTTATCTTATCTACTGTGCTTGTAGGTTTTACTATCCTTACTCTTCTTTACATTCAATATCCAGAAAATCAGACTGCTGCAGTTATTGGCTCACTCCAAACTTCAGATCCTATAGTTCAAAGGATTCAAATCTTGAATCAGCAAATTACTGCTTTAGTTGGGTATCAAGCTCCGCCACAATCTCAAAATATAGTAGCACCATCTCCAATTTCTCAACTTTCACCTCAGCCAAGTCCGTCAGTAAGCCAGACACCAAGCGCTAGTCCAAGTGTTTCATCATCGCCATCAATTAGTCCAAGCCCAACACTTAATCCAACACCTACCGCCACACCTCAACCGCCCGTAGGGGATTTGCGATCAGTTGTTTTGGAAAGAAAGGATTTAATGCTTCAGCTTGCTGAGAAAGATTCTGAAGCATTCTTGGCACTTAGTTTGACAAATGATGTAAGAAATCGCTTGCCCTACGATTTGCAGCAACACGTTGAATCAGACGTTGATGTAGCTAACAGCGAGATATCTACATTTCATGTTGATGATTTTGATCACCCCGAAAATTCGAAATTCAATTATTCGTTATTAGTGGATGATGTTTCAAATACCACAAATGCAAATGTCACCTATCTAACGTTATCAGCGGCGGAGAATAATAAAAAAGAATTAAAGTTTTTTCCAACTGCGGAAGCTCCTCTCCCGTCGGGAACAAAATTAAATGTAAAAGGCAAGCAACTGACAAATGTTGTTGTGGCTAAAAATGCAAATATTTTTGCCGGGCCTCTACCACCTCCTGAAGCAACTGGTAACCAAAAAACTGCGATCT
>JAIFWI010000025.1 GCA_019661945.1 Candidatus Parcubacteria bacterium
TAACTATTGCGTGCAGGAGAAACAAAAAATGAGGGGGTTTTCTCGTTATGAAAAGGACAGCGAGCTTTAAAATTTGCTCCAGCCTTTTCAAGCGTAATGTACGAACCGAGAACATCAACCACACTGAGTTTTTCTTTTATTTTTTCTACAGGTGATGACATTTAATTTACATCCCTCGGCCTACGGCCACTCCCTTCAAAGGGAGATACCTTCGTCCGAATTATGACATATGCTAGCTAGAGTAAATCCCCCTTTGAAGGGGGTGCCTGAAAGGCGGGGGATGTTACTCAGACCGATTTTCCTCCTGCATCTTCTGAATCATCTTTGATTTTGGACTGCCAGCAAAACCAGTACCAGCCGGAATCAAACGTCCAAGAATAACATTTTCCATGAGTCCCGTCAGATCATCTTCCATACCTCGAACAGCAGCGTTGATAAGAACGCGCGTGGTGTGCTGGAATGAAGCTGCTGACAAGAAACTCTTTCGTGAAAGTGAAACTTCAGTAATACCCATAACTACCGGCTCAGCTTTTGCTTCCTCTCCGCCTCTTTCCTTTGCCTTAATATTTTCAGTTAGGAAGAAATGATTTTCAATAATATCACCTGTTGAGAAGACAGTATCACCTGGAACTTTAACAATTCGACGTGAGAACATTTGTCGAATGATGACTTCAATATGCTTTCGGGAGACTGATTCACCCTGAAGTTCATAGAGTTTTGAAACTTCACTAATGATGTAATCTTGAGCACGCTCTTTGCCTCCGAACTTGAAGAGTTCATCAATATCAGCAGAACCGTCGGTAATAATGTCACCCTTTTTTACCGTATCTCCGGCCTTGACCAAGATAATACGATTGTAGCTCACCGGATATTCAGTATCTGATTTCTTCTTTGATTTTGGCTTCTCGCCGTGTTCAGGCAGGATAACAATAATTTTATCTTTACCGGTGTCTTTAATTTCTGAAACAATACCGTCAGTGTGGACAACAACAGCAGGATTTTTTGGAGATCGCTTCTCAAAGACTTCTTCAACTCGAGGCAAACCCTGAGTAATGTCTCCACCAATCTGAGCAGTACCTCCAGAGTGGAAGGTACGCATCGTCAACTGTGTTCCAGGTTCACCAATAGCTTGGGCAGCCACAGTTCCAACAGCTTCACCGATTTCGATGAGCTTATTTCTACCTAAGTCGTAGCCGTAACAGTGTGAGCAAATGCCATTAATTGATCGACAGGTCATTGGTGATCGAACTGAGACAGTTTCTACACCTGCTTCCTCTACTTTCATTGCATCATCCTTGGTAATGATATGGCCACGCTTAAAGAGAACTTTGCCATCTTTATCTTCAATATCCTGAGCGGCAACGCGTCCCTTTATGACTTTTGAGACAGGAGTTTCAATACCACTGCCTGTATCTTTGCGAATGAGCATACCTTCTTTAGTGCCACAATCTTCCTCGCTGATCATAATATCTTGAGCAACAACGAAAAGTTTTCGGGTAAGGTATCCTGCTTTTGCGGTGTTAAGAGCGGTGTCGGTCAAACCTTTTCGTGAACCGTGAGTGGTAATGAAGTATTCAATCGGGGTCAAACCTTCTTTTGAACAAGAGAGAATTGGAAACTCAATTGTCTCACCGGCAGTGTTGGTAATAAGTCCTTTCATACCCGCCATCTGGGTAATCTGCGCCAGTGATCCTCGAGCGCCTGACATAACCATGTCAAAGACAGAACCTTTTGGATCAAGGCTATCCGGAATAAGTTTTTCAACTTGGCTTTTTGCATCCTGCCAAATTTCAATCATCTTTCGCTTGCGTTCATCTTCAGACAAAAGACCCTCATTAAACTGTCCTGAGACCTCATCAGCACGCTTTTTTGCGCCGGTTACAACAGCTGCTTTTCCTTCTGGAATAACAACATCGTCAATACCCCAGGTTGTACCAGACATTGTGGCATATTTGAAACCAAATTCTTTCACTCGGTCAAGAATTGGCGGAATATTTTCAATACCATAGCGATCAATCAAATCATTGACGATTGCTCCCATCTTCTTGCGGTTCATCTCCTGATTAATGTATGGGTAATCTTTTGGAAAGACACCGTTATATAACAGACGGCCAACAGATGTTTCAAATGGCTTACCACCAAATGCGGCATACTTTGGAGTATTCTTTGGCAAGATTTTAATTTTTGCTCGAAGACTGACTGCACCGAAGTCATAGGCAGTAATAGCACTATTTGCTCCCGGAAACATTTTACCTTCGCCAATCTCTCCTGGGACAATTTTGGTCATCCAATAACAGCCAAGAACAATATCAAGCATTTTTGCCGATACCGTTGGCTCGCCGTTTCCAGGCTTTAGAATGTTTTTATCGGAAGCAATAATTTCTTTTGCTTCAAGCTGAGCTTCTTTTGAAAGTGGCACGTGAACAGCCATCTGGTCACCGTCAAAGTCTGCGTTAAATGCAGTACAAACAAGTGGGTGAACCTGAATAGCACTACCTTCAATAAGCTTTGGTTTGAAAGCCTGAATACCAAGGCGGTGCAATGTTGGCGCACGGTTCAAGAGAACATATTTATCCTTAATGACATCTTCAAGAATGGCCCAAACTTCAGGAATACCGTCGTCGATAAGTCGGCCGGCACCGCGGATATTAAAGGCATGTTCTTTTTTCAAGAGTTCGGAAATAACGAATGGTCGGAACAATTCCAATGCCATAAACTTTGGCAATCCACATTCATTAAGTGCGAGCTCTGGGCCAACGACAATAACTGATCGGCCAGAATAGTCGACACGCTTACCAAGAAGATTTGCTCGGAACAATCCGCGCTTACCTTTCAAGTTGTCAGACAAAGATTTCAATGCTCGGCGTTGTGCTTGAGTAACAGCAGACTGAGACGCATTGCCGTGGCGAATTGAATTATCAATAAGGGAATCAACAGCCTCCTGCAAGATACGCTTTTCATTTCGGAGAATGACATCAGGCGCCATAATTTCCTTGAGCTTCTTCAAGCGATTATTGCGATTGATAACTCGTCGATACAAGTCATTCACATCTGAGGTTGCATATCGGCCTCCATCAAGTGGAACCATAGGTCGTAATCCCGGAGGAATAACCGGAATTCGTGTCAGGAACATCCATTCAGGGCGAATACCTGCAACAACCATTGAGCGAAGAATTGAGAGACGTTTATTAAGCTTATCAACTTCAGCAGAACCAGCTTTTTCTAAATCTGCTTCAAGCTTCAAGATTAGTTTTTTGAGATCAAGATTCTTAAAGATATTGAAGATAGCCTCAGCACCAATACCTGCCTCAAAGAGGGTTCCATATTTCAAAGAGTAATTGTGGAACTGAACTTCATCAAGAACTTGACCTGGCTGAACGAATTCAATATCTTTCTTAGCTTGAGTAAACAGATCTTTCATGGCTTCTTTTGCCTTCTCATCCTGGAGACTCTTCATTTTTGATTTAAATTCTGAATCCAAATCCTTAAGAATCCGAGCTCGTTCTTCTTCTGAGACATTCGTAACAATATAGCCGGCAAAGTAGACAACTTTTTCAAGATCTTGAGTATTAAGTCCAAGAATCATACCAATACGTGAGGGCATGCTTCGGAGGAACCAAATATGAGATACCGGTGTAGCCAAATCAATATGGCCCATACGCTCACGTCGAACAATTGAGCGAGTAATTTCTACTCCACATTTTTCACATACAATTCCCTTATAACGAATACCGCGGTACTTTCCACAGTAACATTCATAGTCCTTATCCGGACCGAAGATTTTTTCGTCGAACAGTCCGCTCTTTTCTGAACGCTGAGTTCGATAGTTAATAGTTTCCGGCTTTGTTACTTCACCGTATGACCATTCTTTAATCTTTTCAGGCGAAGCCACCTTGAGAGCAATAGAATTGAAGTCGATATTTTCTTGATTTTTTAATTTTTGAATTTCCATAAAATGTGTATATAAGGATTAGGCTTCGTTTTTATTATTCTCTCCGTTTCGACTGGACGGATTTTTCTTTCGCAGTTCCACATCAAGGCCCAAGCCTTTGAGGTTACTCATAAGGACATTGAACGATGCTGGAATATTTGGTTGATTGATTGGATTGCCCTTAACGATTGAATCGAAAGCAGCTGAGCGTCCCTGAATGTCATCAGATTTAATAGTCAGCACTTCGCGCAAGTTGTACGCTGCGCCATGTCCCAAAAGTGCCCAGACTTCCATTTCTCCAAATCGCTGACCACCTTGCTGAGCCTTTCCACCGAGCGGCTGTTGAGTAATAAGAGAGTACGGTCCAATTGAACGCATGTGAATTTTATCTTCAACCATGTGGTGAAGTTTCAAAATATACATGTAGCCGACTGCAATTTCTTGATTGAAGGTCTCACCTGTTCGTCCGTCAAAGAGTTTCATTTTGCCGTTGGTCTTGAATCCTGCCTTTACAAGTTCATCTTTAATTTCAACATCAGTTGCACCGCTAAATGGCGGCACAATAGCCTGATAGTTCAGAGTTTCAGCAGCCAGACCCAAGTGAAGTTCCAAGATTTGGCCCAAATTCATACGACTTGGCACACCGAGCGGGGTCAAAATCATATCAATTGGCCGACCATCTACCATATATGGCATATCTTCCTCAGGCAGAATTTTTGAGATAACACCTTTGTTTCCGTGTCGTCCTGCAAGCTTATCGCCAACAGAAATATGTCGGAGCTGTGCTATTTCAATGTGAATACGCTTAATAATTCCAGATTCAAGTTTGTCACCCTTGTCTCGTGAAAATACTTTGACGGTAATAACTCGTCCTCGTTTACCGTTTTCTAATCGCTTTGAAGTATCCTTAACATCACGAGCTTTTTCGCCGAACAATGATCGAAGCAATCGCTCTTCTGGGGTAAGTTGAGTTTCGCCCTTCGGTGTAATTTTTCCGACAAGAATATCTCCTGGACGGACTTCTGCACCGATACGAATAACTCCTTCTTCATCAAGATTCTTAAGTTTAGCTTCACCTACGTTTGGAATATCGTGAGTAGTAACTTCTGGGCCGAGTTTAGTATCACGGACATTAACGACGAACTCTTCAATGTGAATTGAAGTAAATTTATCTTCTTTAACCAATCGTTCTGAAAGAATAATAGCGTCTTCGTAGTTTGCTCCGGACCATGACATAAACGCAATGAGCATATTCTGACCGAGTGCCATTTGACCGCCGTCAGATGAAGAGGTGTCTGCCAAAAGTGTTCCCTTTTCTACCTTGTCGCCAAGATTAATAACCGGTCGCTGATGGAAAGCCGTGAAACCGTTTGTTCGGGAATAATTAACAAGCTTGTGTACTTTTTCTTTACCCTTATTGTTTTTAACAACAATATGACGAGCATCAACAGCCGAAACTGTTCCTGCTTCTTCAGCTAAGATAAGTCGTCCTGTGTCGCGAGCAGCTTTCTCTTCAATACCTGTTGCCACAAGTGGCGCTTCAGGAATGATACAAGGTGTAGCCTGCTTCTGCATGTTTGATCCCATAAGCGCTCGAGATGCATCGTTGTGATTTAGAAATGGGATCATAGACGTAGCAATTGAGAACGCCTGATTGGTTGCGACATCAATATAATGAACATCATTTTTCTCAACAACGTGAGGATCACCGTTATATCGAACTTCAACACTGTCTTCCAAGATTCTGCCGTCTTTATCATAAGCAGTAGCGGCATGAGCAATGTTATATGACTCTTCTTCAAGAGCATTCAGATATTGGATTTCACCGGTAACCTTTCCATTCTTAACCTTGGCATAGGGAGTTTCAATCATGCCGAATTCATTCAGACGTGCATAAGTACAGAGACGCAAAATAAGACCGATGTTTGGTCCTTCTGGTGTGTGAATAGGACAAAGTCGGCCGTAGTGAGATGGATGAACGTCGCGGACTTCAAATCCTGCGCGTAGTCGATCCAAACCTCCAGGACCGAGAGCTGAAAGTGTTCGGAGGTGTTCCAATTCAGACAAGATATTTTCTTGCTGCATGAACTGAGACAATTGGTTAGTGGTGAAAAATTCTTTGATACGAGCTTGCAATGGCTTTGGAGAAATAAATTGCACCGGCAAGGTCACATCAGATTCAATAGTAGACATTCTGTCCTGAATATTTCGCTTCATTTGTGAAAGACCGACGCGAATTTTTTGCTGAAGCAATTCGCCGACATAACGTACACGTCGTGAACCCAAGTGATCAATATCATCTTCATGAGAGTCAGGCGTATTGTTCATATCAATGACATGGCTGACAATTGTAGCTACATCATCAAGATTAATCGTTCGGCGTTCAGACTCTTTACCCTGCATTGGCTTTTCAAAACGCTTATTGAAGCGGAATCGGCCGACACGTGAGATATCATAACGTTCTTCACTGAAAATTGAATTGATGAACTCGCGAGCATTTTCTGCAGTAGCCAAGTCACCATCGCGCAATCGCTTATGAATCTCTATAAATGATTCGTCTGAGGTTTTAGCATGATCTTTTGCTAAGGCATTTGTAATAGAAGCCTTAGCGTGAGGGTTACCCTTAAAGAGGGCATGGATATCGGCATCAGTTTTTGCGCTGAGAACTCGAAGGAGGGTTGTGACCGGAAATTTTCGCTTTCGGTCGATACGAACATAAAGTGAACCGTCAGATTCTGATTCGATTTCAATCCAAGCTCCTCGAGATGGAATTATTTTGGCACCAAAGAAGGTCTTGCCTTTAATTTCACTCGAAGTGAAGAATACACCGAAAGAGCGTGCTAATTGAGGCACGATAACACGTTCAATACCGGCAATGATAAAAGTGCCGTGTGGAGTCATAAGCGGAAAATCCGCCATAAAGATCTCCTGCTCTTTTGTAATATTGAGCGTCTTGTTCTTTAACCGAACTATAACCTTGAGCGGCCCTTCGTATGAGAGTTTATTGTCTTTAGCATAAAACTCATCATATTGTGGAGCGCCAAGCTTTAAGCCCACGAAATCGAGCTCGAACTTCTTACCTGAGTAATCTTTTATTGATGAAAATTCTTTAAAAACCTCATTAAGTCCTGTATCAATAAGAGACTTATATGAATCAATCTGTGCCTCGACCAAATTGGGCATTTCGGTTAAAGCCGGCTTGAACTTTCCGAAATACTTTTTCTCCCGCTGACCGGTGGTTCCACGATGAACCACTAGTGAATTTTTGTTCGCCATAACAAAAAAATGCTTAACCTAGTAATAAAAAACCATAACTGGTAAGCTTGCCAAAATGCAAAAAACCTCTCAAGACGCTTATTTGAAGCGCTTTTAAGGCTATTTGGCTATTGAGTGCAAGAAATGAAAATTCCCATTTGAATCAGTCGTAACGCAATCTTGCAATGGATAGAGCTATCATACTCTTTTGTGTAAAAATTGTCAAGAAAAAATCCCCCAAGAAGGAGGACAAGGTCACCCTGGCAGAACACCAGCGTTAACGTCTTTGACATTCAGCTTTGTCATAGTCAGCTGCCCATTGCGGATGTTTCTCTGCATACTTCAAGTCGGAGCGGATAAGCCGCCAAGCAAAGAAACCGACGGCTACAACAGCCAGAACGATTAATCCACCGATCACCCACATGTTTGCTGTGATCATCAAAAGCATGCTTCACCTCCCTTCAAGACGACAAGGGTTCGGTCACTTAAAATAATATATCAGTACTTCCAATCAATGTCAATTATCTACCTGCTTTCCACTCATCAATTTTCCTATGATGACCCGAAAGGAGCACTTTTGGCACTCGATACTTCTTCTTTTTATATTCAAAAACGTCCGGACGAGTGTATACATCAGAGGAAGATATCCTGTTTTCCTCCAAAGAATTGAAATCGCCAAGCACACCTTTCACTTGGCGTGAAATACAGTCAATAATAACCATAGCCGGCAATTCCCCACCAGTCAGCACAAATGGGCCAACTGTAATGTCCTCAGTTTTAAAAATTTTTTTAACTCGGGCATCAATTCCCTCATATCTTCCTGAAACAATAATAATGTCAGTATACTTTTTAGCTGAAGACTTTGCGTATGCAGTATCGAACTGCTTACCTGAGGGTGAAAGGAAAATTATTTTAACCTTTCCTCGTTTTGCTTTAGCGACAGCAGATGCGATCGCTTTAATAACCGGCTCTGCCCGCATAACCATACCCGGTCCCCCGCCATATGGCTTTTGATCGATGCGCCACTTTGGATCTTTCTCAAAATCACGGGGATTGTAAAACTTCACTTTTATTTTCTTATCCTCAATGGCTCGCCTCAAAATAGACTCACCTAAATATGAGTCAAATGCGCCCGGAAATAATGTAACGATATGAAAATTCATATGGATTCTATACGCAAAAAAGCGTGGCACAATAATACCACACTTTTTTGATACTGACTAGATATTAAATTTAGAGTCTGAGGTCTTCCATTGCTTCGTCCACGGTCTTGGTTGCTGATTCTTTGCGGACTCCGCCTTCCGGTTCATTAATTTTCAAATTAACCCGGGCATTATTTTTCATACCAACAACTCGAAGAAGGGTGCGAATGGCTTTGGCGGTATTGC
>JAIFWI010000026.1 GCA_019661945.1 Candidatus Parcubacteria bacterium
CTTGAGTAATTTCGTGAAAAACAACACGCTTTGGTTTTTTCAAGCCAACTGCCTCTTTAATATGCCAAGCAATAGCCTCGCCTTCACGGTCGGGGTCAGTGGCCAGAATTACTTCATCGGCATCTTTAGCTAAATGTTTGATTTCCTCAACAACTTTTTCCTTGCCTTTGCTGATTTCATAATGAGGCACAAAACCCTTTTCAATATCAATAGCTTTCTTATTACTCTTCGGCAAATCGCGGACATGTCCAACAGAAGCTACGACTTTATAATCTTTGTAGCCCAAATCTTTTAAGTAGTGTGAAATTGTTTTTGCCTTCGCCGGCGATTCTACAATCAAGAGTTTCATGTATGACTTACATTAGTACTACACATTACTTTTATTTGCAAATTTCATGTCAACCGAACTTGCCCCAAACTTTCTTTAATATGGCCTTTCATTTCGAGCAGTGACAACAAAATATTTGCTTCATGTGTTGGGATATCAAGAGCACGAATAAGTTCATCTCGGGGCTGTGGGTCCTGAAGAATTTCTAGAATTAATTTCTCCTGATCCCCACAATCATCATACCTATCCGCTCGGTTTGCCGGATCAAAGAGCGTGCCAAGCCCAAGGGCTTCATGCAAATCTTCAACTGAAGTAATTGGAGTAGCGCCAATTCGTAATAATAAGTGTGGTCCTTCGGAATTCTTGGTGAAAATTGAGCCGGGGATAACAAGCACGTCTTTATTATAGTCTGAGGCCAGGCGCGCGGTAATAAGCGTGCCGGATTTTCGTTCGGCTTCTATTATAAGGACAGCATGCGACATGGCTGCCATGATGCGGTTGCGTTTCGGAAAAGCCCATTGTATGGAAGTGAAGTCTGGATCAAATTCTGATAACAAGCCGCCACCTGACTCTAATATAGTATCGGCGAACCTTCTATTTGAGTGTGGATAAATAACTTTCCTATCAAGTCCTGAGCCGGGGACAGCCAAGGTATGAAGCCCGGCAGCTAGAGCGGCTTTGTGAGCAATAGTATCGATACCCAAGGCTAAACCAGACACAATACTGACATGTTTACCCCGCAGGCTCGAAATAAGCTTCTCACAGACATCTCGGCCATACTGAGTATTCTTGCGGGAGCCGACAACACATAATATTTTAGAACCTGCCGGCGGCAAAGTGCCTTCTAGGTACAGTTGATCTGGCGGATCTGGAATCTGCAATAAATGCTCAGGAAATTCTTTCTTTTTTAGCTTCTTCATGGCGAAATTATGACTTTTTTGATATGATGAAAAAATAAAGACCTATCCACATGCTTGATATTAAGTTCATCAGGGAGAATAAAGATCTGGTTAAAGAAGGCGCCCGAAAGAAGCATATTGATTTTAATGTCGATGAGCTTATTGCTCGATGAGCTTATTGCCGTTGATGACAAACGTCGTGAACTTTTGACCGCGACTGAAAGCAAGAGAGCTGAGCAAAATGAAGCCAGCGAAAAAATCGCCCAAGCCAAATCTCCTGAAGAAAAGCAAGAGCTCATTGCCTCAATGCATCAAGTGAAAGCAGATCTCCAAGCTGGAGAGGAAAAATTAAAGGAAGTAATGAAGGATTGGCAGTTGTTAATGCTTAAAGTACCAAATATCCCAGATATCTCTGTGCCGGAAGGTGAAGGTGATAAAGATAATAAAGAAATTAAAGCCTGGGGTGAAAAACCAACATTTACTTTTGAACCAAAGTCACACATTGAGCTCATGGAAAAACTCGACATGGTTGATTTGGAGCGAGGCACAAAGGTTGCAGGCTTTCGTGGCTATTTTTTGAAAAATGCCGGCGCCTTATTGCAATTTGCTCTTTTCCAATTTGTTCTTGAGACCATGGTCTCAAAAGGATTCTCGCCAATGATTGCGCCATCACTCGTTCGTAAAGAAACTCTCATGGGTACAGGCTATCTCCCGCAAAGTGAAGATGATATTTATAAAACCCAAGATGATTTATATTTGGCTGGTACGGCCGAAGTATCAACAATGGGTTATTACATGAATGAAATTATTGATGCTTCGCAATTGCCCATAAAATGTATTTCATATTCACCATGTTTTCGCCGAGAAATTGGCAGCCATGGCAAAGATACAAAAGGTATTATGCGTGTTCATGAGTTTTATAAACTCGAACAAGTAGTGTTGTGTAATGCTGATCATCAAGAATCAGTTAGCTTGCATGAAGAATTAACTGCCAATGCTGAAGAAGTTTTACAAGCCCTGCATATTCCATATCACGTCGTAGTAAATTGTGGCGGCGATTTGGGATTGGGCCAAGTGAAGAAATATGATATCGAAGCCTGGGTGCCTTCAGAAAAGCAATATCGAGAAACACACTCATCTTCATATTTTCATGATTTTCAAACCCGCCGCTTAAATATTCGCTATCGCGATGCTGAAGGAAAAACCAAGTTTGCTCATTCGCTTAACAATACTGCCATTGCTACACCACGAGTGCTGGTGGCAATTGTCGAAAACTACCAACAAGAAGACGGCACAATTAAAATTCCAGAAGTTCTGCAGAAATATATGGGCGGTAAACAATATATTGGTAAGTGATGTTCAAAAAAAAGAAAAAATCACCGCTCAAGAGAACCCGACTGCATACAAGGAAGCGCCGTCTCTTTTTCTTCAAGGTCGGCGCAGGAATAATCACTATACTCCTTTTCCTTGCAGGTGTTATTTGGCTTTCACACCGTGATACTTTCATGATCTCTGAAGTTAAGGCTGAAGGAAATACGGCTATTACCGTTGAGGAAGTTGAAAAAGTAGTTAAAAGACATATCGAAGGTAATATCCTCTATTTTTTTCCTAAGGCCAATATATTTCTATATCCTAAAGAGGACATCCAAAAAGAGTTATCTCAGAAATTAACGCGTATCCAAAAGGTACAAGTTACTGTTAAAAATAGAGCACTCGTTGTTGATATTCTCGAACGTATTCCATCTCACTCGTGGTGCAGTGGCAAACCGAGCAAGGCAAAAAAGGAATGCTATTACGTTGATGAGCATGGGTATATCTTCTCAGAAGCACCGGTGTTTTCAGGCAATGCCTACGTTGCTTTCTACGGCTTAGTGACTGCAAAAAATCCAATTGGTTCGATATACCTTGATAAGGAAACATTTGAACATGTTGGTTTATTAGTTGAGTTTCTTAAATCTAAAAACATAAATCCTTATGCATTGCTGGCCAATTCAAATGACGTTTTAGAAATTCATTTTGAGCGGGGAGGCAAACTTATCTTTAAGCAAGATCAGGATATTGCCACACTTATATCAAATATTGAACTAGTCATAAAAGACACGACTATTTTAACACCAATCCATCTGCCTGACCTTGAATACATTGATATGCGTTTTGGAAATAAACTCTATTACAAAATGAAAGGGGATAATCAACTACAATTACCATAGCGACCTGAGGTATAATTCGAATGTGAAGACATTGACCCTACTCCCATATTATTTTCAATGGCATTATGGTTACGGCCTACTGCATGGTATCGAAATCATAAAAAATTTCATTTGGTTTTTGTGGCACTTCTTTTCAATCCGTGAATTGTTTCGGACACTTTTCCTACCATGGCAGAGGCTTCATGAAACTCGCCAGGGATCGGCTATTGAAGATTTTATGTCGGTTTGGATCGTTAATTCATTAATGATTTTTGTTGGAGCTTTGATTCGTTTGACTGTTATTGCTTTTGGTTTTGTTTTTATCATAGCCGCACTTGTCGCCGGTAGTGTGGTTTTACTGCTGTGGATAGCATTGCCTCTTCTCATTGTTGTATTTTTTATCATGGGTTTTGGTTTGCTATTTAAACCCATATGATATTTAAAGATTTAAAACAAGCAGCAGTTGAAGACTATTACCCTGCTCTCTTTTTTGAGCAAGTTTTGCCACATCGTCTTCAGACTCGTCTGCGAAGTATTGCCTGGCTTGGAGTTGTCATTACATTTGTCGGAGTGTTAGCGACGTTTACACTATCAGAACTAAGTATTTTTCCATTGGCAGCAATCCTTTTGCCTAAGGTATATGGACTCTTTTTTATTGCTTTGCCGTTTTGGCTGACAATCTTAGCTCTCCAAAGTTTTTATTATTCTTTCTATTTTAAAACTCTGCCTGACCGTTACAACCCTCGACCTGTGCCGCTTCTGTCATTCGAATTGGCCCATATCGTCTATCAAACTAAAGAAGATGATGTCCTCATACATTTTTTGGAAAGTACCGAAGGGATGATGATTATACGGCGCGCTGGTATTTCTGCCGATATTGCTCGAGGTTTCATTGTCACCCGAGATCATATTGTCCAAGCAGCAGATGTCGCCTTCCCGGATGCCGAATATATTAGCCTCAAAGATTATGTCGTGGCTTTATATGATGCAGATAAAGATTTTGCTCAGTTTTTATTTAGTCGAGAAATTCAGAAGAAAGATCTTGTCGCTATTGTCGATTGGATCGTCGAGCGAGAAACATCAAAAAAATTAAAGAATCGCTGGTGGTCGCGTGATAGCCTTGGTAGAGTACCGGGAATTGGCAAGAATTGGTCTTATGGCCAGTTAATGTATCTTGAAAAATATACTCGTAGTTTACCGGAAGTGCCTATGACCGGTCTTGAAGTTCACAGTACGTACGGTTCAAAGGAATTAGAGGAGCTTGAGTCAATTCTGGTTAAAGCAAAGGGGGCTAATATGTTCTTGGTCAGCAACGACAAAGAAATGCTCTTGCAAATTATTGCTCGCTTGGCATTTATGATTGATGAGGGTACGGCATATCCCGAGCTTGAGCATAAGCGGGTAATGCTTTTTGATACCGATCTTCTAACCGCTTCTTCAAAAAACAAAAGTGAATTTGAAACAAAACTTTTGCAGATTGTGAATGATACCGATGAGGCCGGTAATGTCGTCTTGGTGATTGCCGATTTTCCTTCATTTATATCTTCAGCTGAAGCTCTGGGCTCTGATATTACTTCATTACTCGATTCTTACTTTACTTCACCGAGTCTCCATATCATTGGTTTATCAAATGTCGAGAGTTTTCACTCAAAAATTGAACGCAATGCCGCTCTCATGCTTCGCTTTGAAAAAATTATTATAGAAAGTATTGATGAATTGAATACTGTCCGAGTCTTACAAAATGAAAGTATTCCCCTCGAGCGTCAATTTGGTCTTTACTTTACCTATCCAGCTCTGGTGGCAATTGCCGAAGGAGCAGTGCGCTATTTTCCCGATGCTATCTTGCCTGATAGTGCCGTAGATCTTCTTGTAGAACTTGCTCCAAAAATTGCAGCAACTGGTAAGGAGGATATTCTTAAATCTGATGTGCTTGATTTAGTACAAGTAAAAACAGGTATTCCGGTGGGTGAAATTAAAGCAGATGAACGTGACAAGCTCATTAATCTTGAGAAATTTCTACACCAGCGTATTATTGGTCAGAACGAAGCTGTGGCCGCAATTTCTGAGGCAGTACGGCGAGCCCGATCTGGTATTAATAATCCTGATCGGCCATTAGCTTCATTTCTTTTTCTTGGTCCAACCGGTGTCGGTAAAACTGAAACCACCAAAGCCTTGGCAGAAGTTTTTTTTGGAGCAGAAGCAAAAATTGAACGATTGGATATGTCAGAGTACAGCGGTATCGATGCTTTGGAAAAACTTATTGGTTCATTCGAATCAAATCGAGCCGGAGTACTTTCAACAATGCTTCGCGAGCATCCTTATGGCGTCTTACTGCTTGATGAATTTGAAAAAACCACTCCGGAAGTGATGAATCTATTTTTGCAGGTGCTTGATGAAGGATTTTTCTCAGATATGTCCGGCAAAAAAATTAATGCCCGCAATCTTTTAATTATTGCTACCTCAAATGCCGGCAGTGATCTTATCTGGGAAGCGATCAAGCAAGGTGAAGATCTTTCTCATTCAAAGGAACTTATTGTTGATTCAATTATAAAAACCAGAATTTTCAAACCTGAACTTATAAACCGATTTGATGGCGTCATCGTATTTCACCCACTTGCCTCAGAACATCTTCAAAAAATTGCTAATCTCCAATTAGAGAAACTCAAGAAACGTTTAGCCGAAAGAGGTATGAATCTGGTTATTACTCCAGATTTAATACAATATGTCATGAAATATGGTACTGATCCTAAGTTTGGTGCTCGGCCTATGAATCGAGCCATTCAGGATAAAGTTGAGCACATAATTGCCGATAAATTGATAAAAGGTGAGTTAAAACCGGGCTCAAATATTGAGCTTTTAGGCCGTGATTTGGCAAATTAATCCCCAGTTTGAGCTTCATGGTATCTTAATGCCATTGACGCAGGGGGCCTATCGGCTATAATAGTTCCTATGAGTAAAGTTATATTATATTTCAAGGTTATCTATTCAAAGTTAGTTCCAACATCACGTCTCAGCTTAGTTAAAGTAACGATTGAGTAACTAAACAAAAACGTTTGAATACAAAAATGAGCTGTCAAAAGGCTCATTTTTGTTTGTATACTATATATCTATGATCGAAGGATTTTGGAAAAATCTTAAAAAACCTTTTTTTGTTTTGGCACCGATGGCAGATGTCACCGATGCTGCCTTTCGGCGTGTCATTGCCAAATACGGCAAGCCCGATGTGATGTGGACTGAATTCGTTTCAGCTGATGGATTAATCAAGGCAACAGAGATTGGTAAGAAAAAATTGTTGAAAGATTTATTATATTCTGAATCAGAACGTCCGATTGTGGCCCAACTTTTTACTTCAAATCCTGACATGATGCGCCAAGCTGCAGCCCTGGTTCAGGAACTTGGTTTTGATGGAATTGATATTAATATGGGTTGTCCGGATCGATCAATAGAAAAGCAGGGAGCTGGGGCTGCGATGATGAAAAATCCAAAGCTTGCCCGGGAAGTTATTCGAGCGGCCAAAGAAGGTGCGCCAAATTTGCCTGTATCAGTTAAAACTCGTCTAGGCTACAATACCGATGAACTTGATACCTGGCTGCCGGAGCTTCTGTCTGAAGAACTTGCTGCCATTACTATTCACGCTCGAACCCGAAAAGAAATGTCTAAAGTACCTGCGCGATGGGAAAGAGTTAAAGATGCAGTTGAAATACGAAACAAACTAGGATGTAAAACATTAATTATCGGTAATGGCGACGTCAAGGATTTAGAAGATGCAAAGAAAAAAGTGGCAGAATCAGGCGCAGATGGAGCGATGCTCGGTCGGGCGATTTTCGGAAATCCTTGGACATTTTCGAGCACAGTGCCTTCGATACAAAAGAAACTTTTAGCTATGCTCGAACACACCAATCTTTTCGAAGAGCTTCTTGGTGATGTAAAAAACTTTGCAGTCATGAAAAAACATTACAAAGCATACGTGCAGGGCTTTGATGGTGCGGCTGAACTCCGGGCCAAGCTCATGGAGACTCAGAATGCCCAAGAAGTAGCAGAAATCCTCAAACAATAATTTTAATACCGAAGTGCTTGACAATAAAAATAGGTATGCTATATTAGCCCGCAGAAAGGAGGTCGCATGAAACAACACCAGCGACCCAGCATCGGATCGAGGTTCTCGCTCCCGCCGCTCGTCGTCGGCATGTCCACCAAAGGCTCATTCAATTACCTGGAGACCGACGGCGCGACCGCGACGGACGTCTCGGCCGCCTAGCACGGCGCCGGGGCGACCTGGAGAGGAGGGGAAGTGCCTTCCGGGCACCAGATACCCCGGGAGAAGTTCCGCGAGAATTTTGAGTCGGCTTCGAGTCGACAGGGCACCCAGCCTTTCTGGGGTCTCGCGGGGCTCGTGTCTCTGATTAGTCGGCGGACCAACGCCGGCGCCAGACTCGGAGTGGAGCCTTCCTGCCGAAGCTCCGAGTTTGGTTCAACCATTGGGCGGCGAAAGCCGCACCCACCGGGGGTGGACAGTTCAACTGAACTGTCCACCCCCTTTGCATTTCTGGGCATTTCTGGACTTTTCTTAAACTCAACAGTTGTGATATTCTAGTAGCAGGGGGACCTTTTCATACTTTGCTCGGAGCTTTATCCGGGCGCAACCGAAGGGAGGCCAATGGGCAGTTTGGATCGACGCTTCATCGGTTTCGAAGTCGTGAAACTCCAAACGGGGAGGTAAACATCAGAGCTCTGCTCCGATACTATCGGAGTAACTCTAGGGGTAGCAATACCCCCGCAGGGCTGACACCCCTGTGCCGCACATGATGGGTTGTTCCCATCAGACCGGCGTGCCCCTCTCGGCCCGCCGGTCCTTTATTTCTATTTTTTACTGTTCAGCTTTACTTTTTTACATGAGTTTTGCTATAGTTGAGAACGGCTTGTAATTTTGCCATTTATCTGCCAACTCCTTTCGGGCTATGGGGAGTTGGGAGAATGACAGCCCGCGTGATGTTTGCGCGGGCTGTTTGTATTTTTAAGTTCTGTTATAATCACTCTGATGACCGAAGAATACCAAGCCTTATACCGCAAATACCGCCCCGAACGATTTAAAGATGTTGTTGGCCAAGATCATATTGTTAAAGTTTTAGAAGGTTCAATTAACCTCGGAAATATTTCCCATGCCTATCTTTTTTCCGGCAGTCGCGGCACAGGCAAGACTTCTATTGCCCGAATTTTTGCAAAGGAAATTGGCACCAGTACTAATGATTTATATGAAATTGATGCCGCTTCAAACCGCGGTATTGATGATATCCGTGAAATTCGTGAAGGTGTGAATACACTGCCTTTTGAATCAAAATATAAAGTCTATATTATCGATGAGGTGCATATGCTCACTAAAGAGGCTTTCAATGCACTTTTAAAAACGCTTGAAGAGCCGCCGCCACACGCCGTATTTATTTTAGCCACAACCGAAACCGATAAATTACCAGAAACTGTTGTCTCGCGCTGCCAGACATTCTCATTTAAAAAGCCGTCGCAGAAAATTTTGAAAGATATGGTTATGAGTGTGACCAAGAAAGAAGGTTACTCACTTGATTCTGCTTCGGCCGAGCTTATTGCCTTGCTTGGCGATGGCTCATTCCGTGATACTCAGGGTATTATCCAGAAAGTCATCAGCTCTTCCAAAGATAAAAAGATTTCCCAAGAGGAAGTAGAAATGGTCACGGGTGCGCCGCGCGGGGAACTGATTAATAATTTTATTTCTGCCCTTGATCAGAAAAGCCCAGCTGCCGGACTTTCGGCTTTAAAAAAAGCCAGCGATCAAAATATTGATATTCACCTTTTTATAAAATTAGTTTTGCACAAACTTCGAGCCATTTTATTATTGCGCTACAGCCCGGACATGACTGAAACCCTTCAAGATGAATTCTCTGGAGAGGATTTCACTTTTTTAAAACAACTGGCTGAGAAAAAAGAGTCACATATTAATTCAAAAACAATTCTCGAGCTTCTAAAAGCAGAAGCGCAGGTTAAATTTTCACCTATTCCCGAATTGCCAATCGAATTAGCAGTAGCAGAACTCGGAGCAAAATCAGAATAACACAAACCCCGAACGTCGAGGTACGGGGTTTATGTAACATGGCAATTATAATCGCGTCTGTTCCTGAGGGCTTCCTACCTTGTCGGGAGGCAGGCGACTAACCGCTTCCAGGAACAGC
>JAIFWI010000027.1 GCA_019661945.1 Candidatus Parcubacteria bacterium
TCCGTCTCCGCAGTGAACATCGTGAACAAGGAGACGAGCGAGCCAATTGCTCTTGGCTCGCGTGAGGGATTTGAAAGCCGGAGGGCGACGGCCCGAGGCGGGGTCGCGGCCATTTGCAGTAAGCAAATGAGCTGTGACCAAATCCCTCCGTCTCCGCACCCTTGACTTTTTAATATTGGGTGTTATTATGCGATCTGGTTTCGAAAAACGGCAACCTTTTTAGGAAGGATGGTGACTTATGTCCCAAATCCCGGCATTTGTCGGTCCTGTTCTCGGTGCAATGCGCGAAGCTCGCGAAGAGCCGAGGATTAAGAAGCTTCAGGGCGAGAAGCGCAAGCACGTCCGGGAGCTCATGGAGGAGCTCAGGAGGGAGGGCGTCAGGGTCAACGACGAAGCATTCGACCTCCTCCTCAAATGCGTCACGGACGCGCCCAACCCGGCCGACAACCTCGACCTGCTCTGCCCTGAGCCAGTGGCCGACGTCGGGGTCGTGGACCTCCGCGAAGTCTGGACCGCAATCGCGGAAAAGAACTGCGAGCCCGCGCCGCTCAGCGACATCGCGCTCAGCCTGCGGAAGTTCCGCGATAAGGTCAAGGTCATCGACCCGGCCGGCGCCTTGTTCGGCGGAGGTCGGGCTGACCAACTCTGTTTCATCGTCCTGAAGTACAAGGGCGAGCCGTGGCTGGTCACGCTCGGGCAGGTGCTCGGCGGCCAGTACCTGCTTGGCGCAGAGCCTCTCAAGCGCAGCCTGGCCGCCGGCAGCATGTTCCCGTTCCGTCCCAAGTAGTTCCGTCGGTGCAAGCTGACACAACCCCAATCAAGGAAGAGTGAAAACTCCGACCTGGTTGGGGTTTTCACTTGGTCAATATTTTTATAGAAAGTGCTAACAGCCTCAACTGTCCTCCGCCGGATTTGTGTATATGCTATAGTTAATCCATGGAAGAACTTGAGCTCACGTATTTGGCAAAGGAATTACCACCAAAATTGAAGGAATCACCATCAAAAGAACTTCTTGATATTTACATTCCAAGTTCAGCTCGGCATCCCATTTTGCGTATTAGAAAGTCAGGATCAAAATATGAAATTACTAAGAAGCATCCAGTCAAAGATGGTGATGCTTCACATCAACTTGAAACAACCATTCCGATCACCGAAGAAGAGTTTAAAGAGCTGAATCAACTTTCTGGAAAGCGAGTAGAGAAAGTGCGCTATTATTATAAAGAGAATGGTCTGCTATATGAAGTAGATGCTTTTAAGGGTGATTTAGCTGGACTTGTTTTAATTGATGTTGAGTTTGACTCAGCTAAAGCAAAAAATGAATTTATCCCGCCTTCATGGTGTCTCATCGAGGTAATCCAAGAAGAGTTTATCGCTGGTGGTATGCTCTGTGGTAAAAAATATTCAGATATTGAAGCA
Source organism: Candidatus Parcubacteria bacterium (assembly GCA_019661945.1). Classification (GTDB taxonomy): domain Bacteria; phylum Patescibacteriota; class Minisyncoccia; order Phycocordibacterales; family JAKAEA01; genus JAIFWI01. The sequence goes on from JAIFWI010000027.1 coordinate 1,417, forward strand.
AAACTTTCAACGTTTGGATATAAAAAATTCTAATATGTTCTCGTTCTTCCGGAAAAGAAAATTTGAAAAAGGATTAGCCGTGAATCGGACTGAAGCTTTTAGCGACGGCGTGTTTTCGATTGCTATTACACTTCTGGTTTTTAATCTTAAAGTTCCGGACTTAGGAACAGAAATTTTGGCTAGAGGTGAATTGGGGGCGGCGATTATGAAACTCTGGCCAAATATTTTGACGTACATAGTTAGTTTCGCCATCATCGGAATTTTTTGGGTTGGTCATCACCTTATGTTTAAACAGATTAAAAGAGTTGATCGACCATTTCTGTGGCTAAATGTTCTTTTTTTAATGTGTATTAGTTTTATTCCGTTTCCAGCTTCAGTTATTGGCACGTATCCGACTGATCGGTCCGCCGTCATTCTGTATGGTGTCACCTTATGCTTGGCTAGTTTTATGATTCTCTTTATGTGGTTGTATGCCTCAAGAAAGCGAAGACTTGTGGATCAAGCCTTAAGCCAATCCTTTATTTCCAAGGCAACATTAATTGTTCTGGTTGCACCTATTGTTTATGTTCTCGCAATACTCAGCGCTTATACCGATCATGTCTATACCAGTCTGCTTATCTATCTTCTTGTACCTGTTCTCTACATTATTCCAAGTCCTGTAGATGATTTGGTTGGGTAACGTCTATGAAAAAGGCCGCAAGCGATCTTGCGGCGGGGGAACTCAGAGCATTTCTGCAACAGTCCCTGGTGTGAACTCAGGGAAATGAAGCTCTGGAGGCAGGCTTTGGCATTTGCGTCTGCATGCCTCCTGATCTCGAGTGATCTTTTCCATGGTCTGCTCGAAATCAGAAGGGTTCGCTGTTGACTCAGCCGAGCTACCGAGCAGTTGACCTGTGAGGACGATGCGCTTTTGTCTGGTCGAATGCGGCTTGTCCATGAGGAACTCCTTTCAAAACAAAGGTACAGCTAAACTCTACAACAAAGACGAATGATGAGCAAATTTCATACATGGGCTGTGACGCCTAAAAATGCTATAGAAATCCAGCAAAAATTAAGGGCTGAGGTGCAGATTCGGCCTCTTGGAAAGAATATAAAGTATATTGCAGGGGCTGATATTTCTTTGAATATGTTTGCCAAGGATATTTTTGCTGGAATTATTGTCTTAAAATTTCCTGAGCTTGAAGTAATTGAACATCAGGTTTTGCAATCGATAACCGATTTCCCGTACATTCCAGGACTATTGTCATTTCGTGAAGTGCCAGCGCTGCTTGAAGTCTGGAAAAAAGTAAAAATAAAGCCTGATATCCTTATGGTCGACGGCCAAGGTATTGCTCATCCGCGAAGGATTGGTATTGCTTCGCATATTGGAGTGCTGCTTGATGTGCCGACAATTGGTGTGGCCAAGAGTCCTTTATATGGGAAGTTTAAGGATGTGGGGGAGAAAGCTGGCGCGCTTTCTTATATCTATGATAAATATAATAAAGATGAGATAATTGGAGTGGCCCTGCGTTCAAAAGAGCGCTCAAAGCCTTTGATTGTTTCACTAGGACATAAGATTACATTGGAAGAGGCACTCGCTATTGTCCGAAATAGTTTGCGTGGCTATCGACTGCCTGAGCCGACACGATTAGCCCATGAATTAGTTAATCAATTTAGAAAAGGAGAAATCATTGCATAATATCGTATGTTAAAAAGAGATTTTTTTATTTTACTTCTCATTATTGTCATTATCATCGGTATTTATTTTGCCTACCATATTACTCAGCAAAATTTTTTGGCAGGAAATGAATCTCTGACCATGATTGAAAAAAATAGTGCGTTATCTGAGCAGAGTATAAAAGAAAATGTTCCAACGATTACAGTCGGCGCCACAACACTTAGACTAGAATTGGCCGATACAGCAGAGGAGCGAACTCTCGGATTATCGGGAAGAACATCTCTACCACAGGATACTGGCCTCTTGTTTATATTTGAAGAGGCAGGTAGATGGGGCTTTTGGATGAAAGATATGCATTTCTCGATTGATATTATTTGGCTTGATGAGAATTATAAAGTAGTGGGGCTAAAGGAAAATGCCAAGCCCGAGTCATATCCCGAGACATTTATGCCTCAAGCTCCGGCAAAATATGTTCTGGAAACGAATGTGAATTTCATCAAAAACAACAACATACAGTATGGTACAATAATGGCATTAACTAATATGTAACATGAGTAAAATACGCGTAGCAATTAATGGCGCAGGACGCATTGGCCGGGCATTTTATAAAGTAGCTCAGCAAAAAGATGAGCTCGAAGTCGTTGCCATGAATGATTTGGGCGATATTAAAAATTTGGCCTACCTTTTAAAATACGATACTGCTTACAAGCACAGCGGTCTGGATGTGAAAATAAAAGATGACACAACCCTTGAAATTAATGGTCGTGAAGTAAAATACTTGAGTGTTAAAAATCCAGCCGAGCTGCCGTGGAAAGAATTAAATATTGATGTGGTGGTGGAATCAACCGGACTTTTTACCTCATACGAAAAAGCCAAGGCTCACCTTGATGCTGGGGCAAAGAAAGTTGTGGTATCAGCGCCGATAAAAGATGATCCAACAGGCGATATTCGCGGGGCAACGGTGCTCATGGGCTTGAATGAAGATAAACTTCGGGATTCTGACATTACTTCAAATGCATCGTGTACCACTAATGCTGGCAGTCCACTCATGGCAATTTTGCATGAAACTATTGGAATTGAAAAAGCATTGCTGAATACTGTCCACGCATACACCGCTAGTCAGAGTATCGTCGATGGCCCAAGCAAGAAAGATTATCGAGAGGGTCGGGCCGCGGCTCAAAATATTGTACCGTCATCAACTGGCGCCGCTATCGCTGTGACAAAAGTCATGCCGGATTTACAAAATAAATTTGACGGTATTTCAATCCGCGTGCCAGTGCCCGTTGGTTCGATAGTTGATATTACATTTGTCGCCAAGCGCGATACATCAGTAGAAGAAGTAAATGAAATCCTGAAAAAAGCCGCTCAGGAAGATCGCTGGAAGAAAACCTTTTCTGTCACAGAAGAGCCATTAGTTTCGTCTGATATTGTAGGGAGCCATTTTGCCTCAATTGCCGACCTCAACTTTACCCGTGTCGTCGGCGGCAATCTCGTAAAAGTCTTGGCTTGGTATGACAATGAAATGGGGTATACGTATACACTTGTTGATCATGTAATCAAAATCGGTTCTCATATTTAATGCTCCACTACAATAAACTCATTCGGGATAAGGTGCCGCAGGTGGCCAAGAGGAAGGGTATTACGATTAAATATCGCACCGCTGATGCTGACGAAGAGTTTTGGTTTTTACTGAAAAATAAACTTCAGGAAGAAGTAACTGAGCTTGGTTCTGATGCTGACATGGAAGCCATTGTTGATATCATGGAAGTTATAGATACCATGATTGAATTTAAAAAATTTGATCGAAAAATGTTGCAGGCTGTGCGGGAGAATAAAACTATAGAGCAGGGGAAATTTAGTAATAGGCTGGTGCTTGAAGAATCTGATCAAGAGATTGGTCATGAACAGAGTCAATTAGTATAATTTACATGAAAATATTTATCTCATCAGATCATGCTGGGTTTGAACTCAAGGGACATATTATGGCTCATCTACAAGGTCACAATATCGAGGTAATGGACCTTGGCCCGCATACATTTGACGCAACAGATGACTACCCTGATTTAATTCCTCTCGTTGCCCAAGAAATTTCGGCTAATCGTCCAGAAGAATTTGGAATTATCCTTGGATACTCTGGCCAGGGTGAAGCCTTGGTAGCAAATAAATTTAAAAATGTTCGGGCGGGAGTATATTATGGAGGTCCAGTAGAACTGGTAAAATTAATGCGTGAGCATAATAATGCAAATATTATGTCTTTAGGGGCACATTTTTTAACGAAAGAGGAAGCTGAATCAGCCGTAGATATTTTTATTAACACGTATTTTTCAGGACATGAGCGTCACGTTCGCAGAATCAATAAAATTAGTCAGCTCGAAGCTAACATTACCTGAGCTATGATAGAAATTATTCCGGCTATTATGCCAGAAAGCTTGGAAGATCTTACCGAGAAGGCGGGGCTTGTGGCGCCGTATGTAAAAATGGTTCAGCTTGATATTATGGATGGCCGATTTGTTGCTCCTCGAACCTGGCCATATTTTACAAACAACTATGATTTTGAAGCTCTCTTAACCGAAGATCAAGGTCTGCCATACTGGGACAAAATAGATTTTGAAGCTGATCTTATGGTTGAAAAGCCCGAAAAAGTGTTGGATCAATGGATTACAGCTGGGGCCAAGCGTCTTATTGTCCATGTTGAGAGCACTGAAAATATGGCAGAAGTGCTACGGCAATTTCGCCAGCGTTTTACCTATTCAAAAGATCCAGCTGAGCGTGACATTGAATTTGTTTTGGCCAAAGGTGTTGAGACTCCAATAGATGCCATCTTGCCATACCTTGAGGATATTGATGGCGTTCAGTTTATGGGTATTGCAAAAATCGGCTACCAGGGTGAAGAACTGGATGAACGCGTCATTGATCAGATTCGGGATTTCCATAATGCTCATCCAGAAGTTATAATAAGTGTTGACGGCGGAGTGACGCTTGATAATGCTCGTATGCTTTATCAAGCCGGCGCGCGGCGTTTGGTTTCAGGATCGGGAATTTATAAGAGTTCTAACATTCCGGAAACCATAGAACTTTTTCGCCATGCATCTTGATGACAACATTGTGCGCGATTTAGAGAAGAAGGCCAATGACATTCGGCAATCTATTATAGAGATGCTTGTTGAAGCTGGCTCTGGACACACAGCTGGACCTTTGGGCATGAGTGACATTTTTACGGCTCTCTATTTTTATATACTCAAACACGATCCAAAGAAGCCTGACTGGCCCGACCGCGATCGATTAGTGCTTTCGAATGGCCACATTTGCCCGGTTTTGTACGCTACCATGGCCCATGCCGGATATTTTCCGATTGATGAATTGAAGACATTACGAAAATTTAAGAGCCGATTACAAGGCCATCCTCATCGCGAGTGGTTGCCAATGCTCGAGACGAGTTCTGGACCACTTGGTTCTGGTTTGTCTCAAGCAGTAGGTATGGCTATTGCCGATAAAATGGATAAAGTCACAGGGCGATATATGTATGCGCTTTTGAGCGATGGTGAATTAGAAGAAGGGAATAGTTGGGAAGCGATTATGCTTGCCGGAAAAGAGAAATTACACAATCTCATTGCTATAGTAGATAGAAATAATATTCAAATAGATGGTTTTACCGAAGATATTATGCCGCTTGAGCCATTGCGGGCAAAATGGGAAGCCTTTAATTGGCATGTTTTGGAGATCGACGGTCACAATTTTGAAGAAATAGTTGGCGCAGTCAATCAAGCCAAGGCAATTTATGAGAAACCGTCGGTAATTATCGCTCATACCATTCCAGGCAAGGGCGTTGATTTTATGGAAAAGCATTTTGAGTGGCATGGTATTCCTCCGGGGTCAAATGATATTTCTGGAGCGCCAGAAAAGAAGGAGCAAGCCAATGAAGCTTTGAAGCAATTACGAACTTTAGGCGGCAAAATAACCAGCGAGCATCAATAATATGAAAAAAGCAAAAATACTATTTAAGAAACTATTTTTTGTTAACTCAGCGCTCCTAGTTATTGTCATCGGCATAATTTATTTTGCTGATTCAAAATATGAAGGCCAAGCATATCTTGATTTTCTGCCCAAGATGCAAATTGTTTTTGTGGTAGTGGCAGTATTTGTCATCCTCTCATTCTTGTTCTGGATTGGTCTCGATGTAGCCTATCGCCGAAAGCTTGAAAATACTCTAAAAGAATTGGAACTCAGGAAAATGAATAATGTACCCATTCAAAAACCTAAGAATAATCAACAATGATTAACCCTCAAGCAAAACTTAATCCGAAAATATATGATCAAGATGTCGAACAGCTGCCGATTCGAAAGGGTTTTGGCGAGGGCTTGGTAAAAGCGGGGGAGGAAAATAAAAATGTGGTGGGACTTTGCGCAGATTTAACTGAGTCGACCCAGATGCATTTGTTCAAGGCAAAATTCCCAGAACGATTTATAGAAATCGGTGTGGCTGAACAAAATTTAGCCGCAGTGGCATCTGGAATGGCCGCTATGGGCAAGATTCCTTTTATTACTTCATACGCTATGTTTTCTCCCGGCCGAAACTGGGAGCAAATTCGAACAACTATTGCCTATAACGATCGACCGGTCAAAATTGCCGGAAGCCACGCTGGGATTTCTGTCGGTCCCGACGGTGGCACGCATCAAGCTATTGAAGATATCGCTCTTACTCGGGTCATGCCACGGATGGTGGTTATTTCGCCTTGTGATTCTATTGAAGCTCGGAAAGCAACGATCGCTTTAGCTAAAACCAATACGCCGGTATATTTGCGCTTGGCTCGAGAGAAAACACCGGTTATGACTACCGAAGATACGCCGTTTGAAATAGGCAAAGCCCAGGTTTTCTTTCAGCCGGTGATGGGTAAAGCCGAAGTAGCTATAATTGCTACCGGCGCTCTAGTGCACAAGGCTCTGAAAGCCGCTCGAGATTTAGAAAAAGAAAAAATCGCTGTGACTGTTATTAATCTCTCGACAATAAAACCGCTCGATTCAAAAACAATCATCAGACTTGCTGCTGACACTGGAGCTATTGTCACGGTTGAAGAGCATCAGGCAGCTGGAGGCATGGGCAGCGCTATTGCTGAACTTTTAAGTCAAAATGCAGCTGTGCCAATAGAATTTATTGCCGTCA
>JAIFWI010000005.1 GCA_019661945.1 Candidatus Parcubacteria bacterium
CCATTGCTTCGTCCACGGTCTTGGTTGCTGATTCTTTGCGGACTCCGCCTTCCGGTTCATTAATTTTCAAATTAACCCGGGCATTATTTTTCATACCAACAACTCGAAGAAGGGTGCGAATGGCTTTGGCGGTATTGCCCTGACGACCGATTATCTTACCCATATCTTCCGGATTAACCGAGAGAGTCATGAGCACTCCCATCTCATCAACGGTGCGATTAGTTTTCACATCGTTTGGATGATCCACGAGAGCTTTAACAACGTAATCTAGAAACTGTGAGTCTTGTTCTGCCATTGTATTCATTTCATTCTTGTATGCAGTAGGTCGACCATTTTACTGCTCACTTAATTTTAGCAAGTGGGCACGAGGAGTCAATTGAAGTTGTGCAAACAAAAACCGCCTGAGCGGTTTTTGTTTAAGCTGCTGGAGCTTCTTCTGTTTTTACTTCTGCTGGAGCTGGTTCTTCTACTGGTTTTGCTTCGGCTTTAGGAGCTTCCTCTTTGGGCACAGGAGCTTCTTCCTTCTTAGGCACTGTCTTCTTTGGAAGAACGTTTATTTTTTTGCCTTCGATAATCTTTTTTGAAACAAGCATGTTGTGCATCGTGTCACTAAGCTGGGCTCCAGTGCCAATTAACTGCTTAATGCGCTCAACATTGAGGGCAGTCTTATCTTTATGACGCGGATCATGAGATCCAAGCGTCTCAAGCATTCGGCCGCTTTTGGTTGAATTTTTGGAATCGGTCAAAACGACCCGAAATGTCGGTTCGTGCTTTCGTCCTACGCGTTGTAATCGAATCATTAACATTCGTTGGATATTAACAGATTATTGAAATTAATTAGGTCAACAAAAAAGACCAGGACAAACCTTGGTCTCAGCACTTCAGGAGCTACTTCCTCAGATGAACAAACATCACGGCCATCTTTCACCTGTCAGCCATTCGTAGGCTTCAATGTACCGATTCCGAGTGGCACTCACAATGTCAGGAGGCAACTCGGGAGCTGGCGACTCCTTGTTCCAACGACCTTGCTGGAATTCATTCTCCAAGTAGTTTCGAACGAACTGTTTGTCGAAACTCTCCTGATCGCGGCCAGGCTCATACCGATTGGCCGGCCAGAAACGGCTTGAATCGGGTGTCAGTACTTCGTCGATAAGAATGAGACGGTACACACGGTCTATGTCCTGTATCAAACCGAATTCAAACTTGGTGTCAGCGAGAATTACTCCCTGCCCCGCTGCATACTCGCTTGCCTCGCGGTAGAGCTTAAGGGTTGCATCACGCAGATCCTCAGCAATACCGAAGCTCAACATTCTTCCTTGATACAGGTCGCGCAACCGCCGATCCATTTCCTCAAAACTAATGTTCACGTCATGTCCCGTCTCTGCCTTCGTGGATGGGGTAAAAATCGGTTCAGGTAGTTTGTCGCATTGCCTGAGTCCAAGAGGCAACTTGTGACCAGGCACAGTACCCGTATCCCGATAGTCTTTCCAAAAGGAGCCAGCCAAGTAGCCCCGAGCAACACACTCAAAGGGAATGACCTCAGCCTGTTTGACGAGCATTGACCGGCGCCAAAGCTCATCGCAATAAGGCTGTAATTGCTGGGGGTATTTTGTAACATCAGCCGTGATCAAATGATGCTGGATACCGCTATCCTTCATTCTCTCGAACCAGAACAGGCTCAAGGCTGTAAGGATCTTGCCCTTATCGGGAATGCCGTTGGGCATTTCGCAGTCGAACGCACTGATTCGATCTGTCGCTTCGATGAGCATCGTGCCGTTGCCCAGATCGAGCGTATGACGAACCTTGCCACGACGCATCTTGAAAGGCAGTCCGCTTTCCATCAATACTTTAGCCATGACCTGTCTCCTTCTCGATTCGAAGCCTTCCAGCTACGCGCTGGACTGTTCTATATACAATAAAATAGTAATTTTATTCCATTGTCAATCTGACATTTTTTGATATAGTTCTAAATACGTTATGAAACAAATGCATCAGTCAGGTAAAGAAAAGCGCGCAGAGGAAAAGAAACACTTAACAGGTACTATTCGCACCACCGGCAAAGGCATGGGCTTTGTCGAGGTAGATGGGCACGAAGAAGATATCGTTGTTGAACCAGAATTTCTAAATCACGCATTTAATGGGGATACCGTAGAAATCATACTCGCTGGAGAATACCGTGACGCTAAACGCGGCCGCCTTCGCTTGGGAACAGATACAACCTTAAGTAAACCTAGACAGGCCGGACAAGTCATAAAAATAATTGAACGCGCCAAGAAACAATTTGTCGGCCTTTTGGTTAACAAGGAGGGCAATATTTGGCTTATGCCTGACGACCGAAAAATGTATGTGCCGATCGTTGTACCAGATCCAAAACCCGAGCAAATGGGTAAAAAGGTTTTGGTAAAGATTACCCATTGGGAAAAGAGTGCGCAATATCCAACCGGCGAAGTTGTTCAGGTTCTTGGTGAAAAAGGTGACCATGAAACAGAGATTCAATCTATTATTCTCGATCGTGGCATTGATACAAATTTCCCACCTGAAGTAGATGCAGAAGCTCATGCTCTTGAGAAAAGCGAGAAACCATTACCGGCAGAAGAAATTGCCAAGCGAAAAGATTTTCGTAATACTTTAACATTTACTATCGACCCTGCTGATGCTAAAGATTTCGATGATGCACTATCACTCAAAGAGATTGGAAATGGGCTGTATGAAATTGGCGTGCACATTGCCGACGTTTCTTATTATGTCAGACCTGGCACAAATCTCGATCGCGAAGCAATCAAACGTGCCACGTCTATCTATATGGTTGACCGGACTATTCCCATGCTTCCTGAAGTTCTCTCCAATGACCTCTGTAGTCTAAACCCTAATGAAGATAAATTTGCTTTCTCAGCAGTTTTTGTCATGGACATGCAAGGCATTGTCAAAGAGCGCTGGTTCGGCCGAACAGTTATAAATTCCGATAAACGCTTTAGCTATGAAGATGCTCAGGAATCTCTTAATACAAAGGGTGAACATTTTGAAAGTCTACATACTCTTAATGAAATTGCCGGTAAACTCCGTGAGGAAAAATATAAAGAAGGGGCAATTGATTTTGAAACAGAAGAAGTAAAATTCAAACTTGATGAACACGGCAAGCCAATTGAAGTTATTAAGAAACAAAGGCTTGATACCCACAAGCTTATTGAAGAGTACATGCTTCTGGCAAATAAAGAAGTGGCTGAGTATATTTTTAACCATCAGAAACAGAAAGCTACGGGAGCATCAATTTACCGGATCCATGATGTGCCTGATGAAGAGCGTATTCAAGATTTGGCACTATTTTTACAAGCCTTAGGCCATACTCTGCCCGTCCGCCAAGGAAAAGTTTCTTCGCAGGATATTAATAAACTGCTTAAATCTATTCAGGGAACACCTGAAGAAGGTCTGATTAAAACCGCCACCATTCGTTCAATGGCTAAAGCAATTTACTCAACGAAAAATATCGGCCACTTTGGTCTGGCTTTTAAATTCTATACTCACTTTACCTCGCCTATCCGCCGCTATCCAGATCTTGTTGTTCACAGAATCTTAGACAGTATCCTAAAGGGAGATCAGAAAGCCGCAAAAGATGAATTTCGATCACTAGAAAAAATTGCAGCTCATTCAACCGAACGAGAGATTGCTGCCGCTGAAGCTGAACGAGCCTCAATTAAATACAAGCAAGTTGAGTATATGAGTGAACGTATTGGGGAAGAGTTTGATGGTATTATTTCAGGCGTTACAGAATGGGGCTTATATATTGAAGAAATAAATACAAAATGTGAGGGTATGGTTCCAATTCGTGAATTGGGTAATGATTACTATATTTTCAACAAAAAGACCTACTCAATTAAGGGTGAGAAAACAAAAAAAGAATTTCGCTTGGGAGACAAAGTCCGCTTTCGAGTTGTCAAAGCTGATCTTGATGCCAAAACTCTTGATTATGCACTAAGCGAGAGCAAGTAATAAAAATTTTCAGGTCCTCGGATCTCCCGTCTGCGCGGGCCAGACCATGAAAATTTTTATTACTTGCGATAGCTTAGTAAATCATTTTGCTACCGCTAGTGCCTCATCAAATTTGATTGAGAGAAGCTTCGAGAAACCCTCAGAACTCATAGTCACACCGTAGAGCACTCCAGCTCGAGACATAGTTTCACGATTGTGGGTAATAAGAATAAGTTGTGAATATTTTGAAAGATTTTCGATCATATCGCCATACTTACGAGAGTTGGCTTCATCAAGGGCAGCATCGGTTTCATCAAGAATAATAAAGGGCGGTGGATTGACTTGAGAAATTGCAAAAAGCAGAGCAATTGAGGTTAGGGCCCGCTCGCCTCCAGAGAGCATCATTAAGCCTTTAATACGCTTCTGCGGTAGGCTAACATTGATATCGATGCCCTCTTCCGTGGCCTCGTCTGTAGCTTCAGGGAAGGCCGGGGTCTCTTCATCCCCTAACTCCAATTCATAATCAGACTTTTTGCGTTTCTTTTCTTCTTTCACGACAGTAAGACTTGCTGATCCCCCGCCAAACATCAATGCAAAAAATTCTTGGAATTGCTTGTTAATCTTTTCCACCCCTAATTTAAATTCGACAGTTAATTTCTCATCAAGATCTTTAATTAAAACCCTGAGTGTTTCAGCCGACTTTTCCAAGTCTTCAATTTCTCTGGCTAGAAATTCATCTCGGCTCTTGGTTTCGTCATACTCTTTCATGACATCTTCACCACCGGCTCCGCCGGCATCCTCAAGTCTGATTTTAATGCGTTCAATATTTTTTCTCCTTTCGTCTTGAGCATGTCTGTCTGACTCAAATTCAGCTGTAAGATGAGCGAAATCAAGAACAGCTCTCCCTGCAAGAGTTGCAGCTTCTTGTAGTTCACGTTTGAAGTCAGCCTCAATAACCTGTAACTTTTCTTGCCCTGCCTGAAGCGCATGTATCACTCCGTGGAGCTCATTCTGTTCTGCCATTATTTTAAAGACCGTTTTTTCAGCATCACGATTGGTATCTTTTTCCAACTCTATGGCAGATTGTAATTCTTTGTATTGCTTATTGAGATCGAGCTCAATCTCTTGAGCAGCTGACAATTTTTGACTCAATCTTTCTTTTTCTGCCCGAAGCACCATTAATTCTTGTTCGGATTCTGCAATACCACCGTTTGTGGTACTGTCTTTGTTTTTTAAAATAAATTCTCGAAGCAGACTACCTATACCTCGCACTATTTCTTTAAGTGTTGAAGAATTCTCCTCAGTTTCGGCTTGAGTGACTTGTTTATAAATTGTTTCTGCAACAGACTCTACTTCGCGAAGATGAACTACCTTTGCTTCGTCCGACTGGGCCAGTTCTCTCTGCTTTTTTATAATCCTCTCTTCAGCAGAAATCTGTCCTTCAATTCGGCCTGTTTCTCGCATAATTTCATCTCGTTCTTTTCGAACCTCACTCAACTTTGATTCAAGAGATAAAAGCTCTTGGCTCTGGCCGTCTTTATTTTTCGAACGTTCAAGAACCGCTCGCGCCCTTGCTGCTGCTTCATCCAATTCTTGTCTGCGTTTCTCCGGTTCAATCCGAGCCTTCTCTAACCTCTCCTTTTCGTACTTGATATACACTTCTTCGCGCCTGAAATAATCTTGATATAAGGTCACCAATTGCGAGCGCATTTCTCGAGCTTTTTCTACTTTCTCAACTTGTTTTTGCAAAAAGCGAATATGCGGAGCAATTTCCTTGCGTAATGAATAAACCTGCTTTAAATTCTCTTGTGTCTTATCAAGCTTGCGTTCACTTTCCTGACGCTTGTAGTAATAAATTTTAAGTCCTAGAGCGTCCTCAATCATTTCCCGACGTTCTCTGAGATTAGCATTCAAGATTTTGTCGGCTTCACCTTGGGAAATAATATGATGACCTGAGGCGCCGATATGGGCGCCGGCCAAGAGTTCGATAATATCTTTCAGCCGCACTAAACTGCCATTGATAAAATACTCATTAGCTGAATCGCGGTGGACTACACGTTCGAGTGAAACTTCATCAAAATCAATATGTAATTCTCTTTTACTATTATCAAAAATAACTTTTACTGAAGCACGATTCTGTCTGCTCATTGATTTTCCACCATTAAAAATCAAATCTTCTCCGCGCTTGCCGCGCATTGATTTAATAGATTGCTCGCCTAAAACAAACCGAAAGGCCTCAGCTACATTCGATTTGCCTGAACCATTTGGCCCAACAATAGACGTAATCGGCACATTAAATTCAAGCACGGCCTTCTTGGCGAATGACTTAAATCCTTGAATTTCCAGAGACTTCAGATACATGTGCTATTACTATAACACATGTTAAATTAGGCCCACTCTTTTTCGATAAGACCCTTGTGAGCGGCGTTTTGTTCGGCTTCTTGCTTTGATTTTCCTTCACCTGTAACAACGAGATCATTTCCTAAATAGACACCAACCGTAAAGCGTTTGTCATGGTCTGGCCCAATTTCTTTAACTGTTTTATATGACGGAGTTACTCCCGCTTTCTCTTGAGCCGCTTCTTGAAACTTAGATTTTGCATCAATCCATGTACCCTTTTCAACAATATCATCGATAAGATGGAAAATATGTTTAGCAATAAAATCTCGGGTGGCATCATAGCCCTGGTCCATATAGAGCGCACCAAGAAATGCTTCGAAAGTATTAGCCAAAATATATGTTCGGGCTCGGCCGGTATCCTTGGCTTCGCCATGAGAAAGCAAAAGAAACTCATTCATGCCGAGTTCGGTAGCTGCTTGAGCCAATGTATTCGAATTAACCAAAGCCGATCGGTATGATGTCAGCTCACCTTCAGGTTTTTCAGGATATTTTTTATACAAATAGTCAGTAACAATAAGTTCAAGGACAGCATCACCGAGAAATTCAAGACGTTCATTGTGTTCCATCCCGGCACTTCTGTTTTCATTTAAAAATGAGCGGTGCGTAAAAGCCTGACGCAAAAGCGCCTTATCTTTAAAGGTTACGTCAACCTTTTTTTCAAATTGTGAAAAATCTTTAATCATGTCAGGACAATTTCTATTTCTGCGCCAGAATGATATTAATCGCCTTGGTTACAATCGGTAAAATATCATTATAAAAATTAAGTTCAAGAATATCTTTCAATTTAAACCATTTTGCATCATCTAGTCCGCCTTTTTCTTCAAGTTTTATTTCATTAAACGGTGATTCTACTAAAAAGTATGTTACGTGCTTTTTCTTTTTTCCGGTCTCAGGATTAAAGGCAACATAGGTATTCTCATCAAGCTTTTCTCGAATTTCAATATCGAGTCCCAGTTCATCTTTGACGTTTCGGATGGTACCAGCCTCAAGATTTTCTTCTCCTTGGAGTTTTCCTTTGGTCAATGTCCAATGGCCGAAAATATCATGGATGAGTGCTAAATATACTTGCCCATCAGCCTCACGAGCATATACCACTGCCCCGCTTAAATGTTCAATAGGCAAATCTTTATCAGGTACATCCTTAAATTTCTTTTTGGATGTTTCATCTTTACCTGGCTCGCCTATTTCTTTATAAACTGCCCCAAGAACACCGTTTACGAATTTACTGGAAGTATCACTACCATAATTTTTTGCTAATTCAATTGCCTCATTAATGGCCACTTTAGCTGGCACTTCTTTACGATCGGAGAAAAGAAGTTCATAAAGACCCAGGCGTAAAATATTTCGGTCAACAACTGAAATTTTATCAATCGGCCAATCGGGTGCCGCTTTTTCGATAATAGTATCAAGTTCCCTCTGTTTACCCATAACACCGCGCAGGAGTTTGTCCATAAAGCTAAAATCGCCCATTCCAGGGGCGAATTCCTCGGCATTACGTTTAAAGATATCAAAAGCTTCACCCTGGCTCTTGTGGCCAAAGTCCCATTCATATAGGGATTGAAGAACAATCGATCGTGAAAGATGCCTATTTGCCATAGTTCAAAGGAGACTATTTCTTGGCCTCCGTTTTCTCAGACGAAACACCGCGCTCTAGATTTCTGGCTTTCATCTTCTTTTCCTTTCGGGCTAGAGCCGCCTTAACATCCACTACCATTCGGCCTTTGTATTTACCACAATTAAGGCACAGGGTATGGCCAAGTTTAGGTGCACCGCATTCAGAGCACATTGAAAGTGTCCGCTCTTTAAGGGCATGATGAGATCGTCTGTTCCCGGTATGAGCCCGGGTATGTCGCATGCGATTTACCATAACTTTTGTACTATATCGTACTTTTTAAAAATTGGCAACTGAAAGGCGCGAAGTAAAAAGAGCAGAATTTTTATGGTCTGGCCCGCGTAGACGGGAGATCCGAGGACCTAAAAATTCTGCTCTTTTTGCGAAGCGAGTTTAAAAAGCTTTTGCGGTGCAGCTTTGACGGCCCATGTTTTTTAATAAGCTGCCGATGGATTTTGGTTCCATAGCCTTTGTGAATTTCTAATTTATATTTGGGATATTTCTTGGCAATTTTCGTAATGTATCGATCCCGCGTCACCTTAGCGGCAATTGAAGCTAAGCTTATGACAGGAATTTTCTCATCACCTTTTATAATAGTTTTTTGATTCCTAAATTGCTCCGGAGCCCGCAGCGAGCCATCGAGTACAATGCTGCAGGTGGTATAATCTGCATCCAAAACATCCAAACATTCAGCAATGCCTCTTTTTATAGCATGTGAAATACCCTTCTTATCAATAACATCAGCGCTAATTAAAGCCACATGAAAATGGAAATTACCCTCAAGCTGCCATTCAAGCATCCGGGCAAACCACCATTCTCGAGCTTGTAGCGTAAGTTTTTTAGAATCCTTGACCCCGACAAAACGCTTTTTATTAAAATCTACTGGAATGCTGACAGCCCCGACCGCAACAGGGCCAGCTAATGGCCCGCGTCCTGCTTCATCAATACCAATAAGGTACATGAGATTATTCAGCAATTGTCAGTTGACAGCGAGTAGCTCCAACACCATCACTTAAGGGCAGTGCACCAGCAAGAACACAATTTTGACCTGCACCTTTTAAATGCCAATAAAGATGTACAAGAGTGCAGCGCTCATTACCGGCAGCCAGACTATATGATTGGCAAAAATAGAGTGATCCATCATTTACCTCTCCGCCATATGTAATTGAGTTCTGATTAGGGCTTGGCAAAGCCTGATAATAATCATCAAGCTGACTATTGAGCACAGGATCATCAGCACCATAAAAGTTTATTTGTCCAGTCAGGCAGGTGCTTCCATTGGGCGCTCTTCCGAGACAATATCGCATACCATTAGCGAGAGGCGGATAGGTACCCATGGGTAATTTGCCTTTATCAAATTGATATGCTCGAATGGCCGTAACATATTGGCGAACAGTAGTCGTTATAACAGAATTTTGAGCCTTAACACGAGCGCTATTTAAACTAGCCACAACAATACTCGATAAAAGCCCGATTATAGAAATAACAACAAGAAGTTCAATGAGAGTAAATCCTTTGTTTTGCTTCATCTTTGTTGTGAATTCCTCGAAGGTAATTGTCTCAAAATGTTTTCTGGAAGAGTTTTCCGAACATCTTCCGGAATATCTTCTATATAAGTAGGATCACCTTGAGTAAAACCACCAAAAAAACTGGTATAGAGAACCGCACCTGAGGCCATGAAACTCAAAAGCATGATAGTAATCAGAACATAATACGCTCGGCGATTAGTACTTACACCTGGAAGTTTTTTTACGAGGCTAAAAAGAGTTGGATTAGTGTACGCTCCTAAAATTGCCCGCGATTTATAGGTAGTATCACTTGTTGATTGATCTTCAAATTCCACTGACATATAGAAAGTATACCTCAGGTATAAAAAAACACCAAGATCTCATCTACGGTGTTCCAAGTTACAGAGTATGAACTGTTCGAGCTCGAAGCCTTTTAAACTGACATGTCGGCCCGTCTATCCAGATCGTTAATAAATTTTCTCTCTGGCTGAAACGAACGTTAGGGATCTGATTGCCGCGAACACGAGTTCCAGTGCATGCAGTGGTTGTCCGAGTATCGAGATACTGCTGTCGGGTCTCAAAGACGAAACTTCCATGAAGCAGACGCTCCGTCAGTGTTTCCGTCTTCAAACCTCGTTCCTTGATGCCATTGGCCGAAAAGAAGGCAGTCTCGGGATTGGCATTGAGTGAGTCTCGAACCCAAATGACATACGTACCGAGCTCCTTGGTAGAGCGTTCTTCGAGATCCCAGCTCGTTTCCACAGTCAAATCCCTGACCACCGATCTTACCTGAAAGAGCCGCCGGGAGAACTCGAGCAAATGATCGAATTTCATCTGTTCATGGACGATAAGAAGAAGGTCGAACCATCGCACATAGTCTGGAATTTTAAGATTGTCGGTATCCAGACTTAACCCAAAATGTCTGTTATAAAACTTCTGCCATGATCGAAGCTGCAATTCAAGACTCTTCATGCTGCTCCCTTCGTTGAAAGTCTGAAGTCCGCCCTTATTTAATAAGAAAATAGCAAAAAGTCAATGAGATTTTATTGATTGAAATTCTGCTATAATACGCCTGCAATGGCATCAAAATTCGTACACCTCCACGTCCACAGCCACTACAGCCTTTTGAGTGCTCTACCTCAGCTTGATGATCTGGTTAAGCAAGCTAAAGAATATGGGTTAACCACGTTAACCTTGACCGACAACGGCAATCTCTACGGTGCTATTGAATTCTATAAGCAGTGCAAAAAGAATGAGATCAAACCAATTATCGGTATAGATGCCTACATGGCTTTGAGAAATCGTACTGATAAACAATCAGGTATTGATAACCGTCGAACTCGTCTCATTCTTTTGGCAAAAAATGCCGATGGCTTTAGAAATTTAATAAAAATAGTAACAGCCTCTCATATTGACGGCTTTTACTACAAACCCCGCATTGATCGAGACCTCCTTAAACAATACAAAGATAATCTAGTCTGTATTTCTCCGGCTATGCACAGTGAAATAAGTCAGGCTGTAAAAAATCAAGATATCGAAAAAGCCGAGGAGCTTATCCGCTGGTATCAAGAACATGTTGGTAAAGAAAACTTTTTTCTTGAGATTACCCACCATCCCGAAGTCCCCGGACATCCAGATCTCATGCAGCAAATTATTGCTCTGGCAAAACGAACTGGAGCACCGATTGTTGCTGCCAATGAAGTATTTTATTTAAAACCAGAAGACCGCCGAGCTCGAGAGGTTCTTTTATCAATTCAAAATACCATTGATTTTTCTGAACGAAGTTTTGATGACATCGAAGAGGATTTTTCTTTTATTTCACCTGAAAAAATGGAAGAACACTTTAAAGACATGCCAGAAGCTATTGAAAATTCAGTCAAAATTGCAGACATGTGCAATTTGGAACTCGAGCTCGGAAAATGGAAATTTCCTAATTACATTGTCGAAAGCGGCAGAACATATGATGAAGAACTTCGATATATTGTTGAGCATGGTATTAAAAAACGCAGTATCGAAAAAACCAAAGAAGTTATTGACCGAATGGAATATGAATTGAAAGTTATCAAAGACAAAGGCTATGCACCTTATTTTCTCGTCGTAGCTGATTTGCTGCGCTTTGCTCATGAGCAAGGTATCCTCACTACTATTCGAGGATCGGTTGCCGGTTCGCTTGTAACGTACCTTGCTGGTATTACAAATGTTAATCCCCTTGAATATCTCTTGCCTTTCGAGCGATTTTTAAATCCTGAACGTCCTTCTGCGCCCGATATCGATATGGATTATGCCGATAATCGCCGCGATGAGGTTATTGAATATACCCGGCAAAAATATGGCTACGACAAAGTGGCTCAAATTGGCACCTTCGGTACGATGATGGCTCGGGGTGCGGTCCGCGACACCGCTCGGGCTTTAGGCTACCCATACGCCACCGCGGACCGTATTGCCAAACTCATTCCTATGGGCTTACAAGGTAAACCAATGACTATTGATAAAGCCCTCGACCAAGAACCGGAACTTATGAAGATGTATCAAAAAGAAACTGAGACACGAGAAATTATTGATATGGCTAAAAAAATTGAGGGCTGTGCCCGACATATCTCGGTGCATGCTGCTGGTGTCGTCATCTCGCCGATTCCTCTAACTGATATTGTGCCTCTTCAACTTGATACTAAAGGTGAAAACAAAGTTATCACTCAGTATGATATGCATGCCGTCGATGAAGATAATGCCGGCCTTTTGAAATTTGATTTTCTGGGTATTAAAAATCTTTCAATTCTGGCTGATGCTGTTAAATTGGTAAAGCAAATTGAAGGCGTTACTGTAGATATTGAGAATATTCCCATGGATGATGCTAAAACATTTAAAATGCTCGCTCTTGGAAATACCATTGGCCTTTTTCAACTAAATGGTTCAGGCATGACTAAAGCTTTGAAAGAATTGAAACCGACAGTTATTCACGATATTAACGTCATGGTCGCTTTGTACCGTCCAGGACCAATGGATAACATCAATGAATACATTGCCCGCAAGCACGGTACCAAACCAATTACCTATATGCATCCAAAGATGAAAAATTTCTTGGATAAAACATTCGGCGTATTGGTGTACCAGGATGATTTGCTGTATACCGCCATTGAAGTGGCAGGCTACACCTGGGGCGAAGTTGATAAATTCCGCAAGGCTGTCGGTAAAAAGATTCCGGCAGAAATGGCTAAGCAACACGTCATCTTCGTTGAAGGTTGTATTAAACACGGCGGTATGACTAAAGAGAAAGCCGAAAAAATTTGGGATCTTTTTGAACCATTCCAAGGTTATGGTTTCAACAAAGCTCATGCCGCAAGCTACGGCAAAGTCGCCTATCAGACGGCATATATGAAAGCAAACTTTCCTGCAATTTATATGAGCGCAGTGCTCACCGCAGATGCCGGTGATGTTGAAGAAGTCGCATCTATTGTGGCCGAATGTAAACGCATGGGCATTCCAGTGCTGTCACCTGATATTAATGAAAGTTTTGGAAATTTTACGGTGATTAAAGGAGAGCAAGATGCCATTCGTTTCGGTTTATATTCAATTAAAAACTGCGGCGAAGGTATTGCCGACACTATTATTGCCGAACGAAAAAAGAATGGCCCGTTTAAAACATTGGTAGATTTTCTAACTCGGATCAAAGATAGAAACTTAAACAAAAAATCTCTTGAATCACTTATTAAATGCGGAGCAATGGATGAACTTGGAGAACGCGGCCAAATGATTCAAAATATTGAAGATCTTCTGAAATTTAATAAGGAATCAGCCGGTGTTGAAAATCAAGATTCTCTGTTTGGTTTAATGGCTGACACATCAACTGTTCCGACATTGCGTATGAAAGCCTGCGAACCGGCTCATCCAGGAGATAAATTAGCTTGGGAAAAAGAACTGCTTGGTCTCTATATTTCCGGTCATCCGCTTGATAAACATAAAGAAAAATTAGAGAAGCAGAATATGACTATTCGCGAAACAAAAGAAATGCTCCGCGAAGGCATGCAGGCTATCGCCTATGGCTTACTTGAAGAAGTAAAACCTATTAACACTAAAAAGGGAGATAAAATGGTGTTCTTGAAAATCGCCGACTACACTGGCAGCATTGAAGCAGTAGCTTTTCCTAAAACATTTAAAGAATATGAGAAAATTTTCTTGCTCGAAAACTGTATTGCCATCAAAGGCCGCTACTCAAACCGCAACGGCACGCCTAGTATTTTAATTGAGAAAGCGAAAGCGCTGTAGTATTACTTTGACCAAAATTTCCACCAAGATTTTTTTGCTGGCTTAATTGATACAGGAATGGATTCTACAGGTCTTTGCTCAACCTTTTCAACTCTGTGGAATTGCTCCTGAAGTTTTTCTTTCATTGGCAATGGTGCTTCACCGCCGGCTTTAGCTGATTCCTTTTCTGCAAGATGCTTGTAATATATCGCAAAGGCTTCTCCTGCTTTTTTAAACTGCTCTGGATTTTTCTTGGCAGACTCAGGATTACTCAAAAATTCCGCCTGTTCCATAAGCCGCGTAATGTTACTGACTTGTTTAACATTTTTTGAATTACCAAGCTCAAGAACATATCTCTTCACTTTTCCATAATCTTCTGCCGAAATATCTTCAGGATTGGAATTTGCCAAATGAGACATCCATTCAGACCGCTTATCTAGTCTTTGGGCTATTTCTTCAGCGTACGTCTTAGGTTTAAGATCTTCTGTTATATGGCTAATTTGTTCCTGAACCTCCTTATGAGTGAGCTTAGCAATATTCTGCAGCCCTTCTTCCATAACGCCATGACTGGCAGGCTTAGGTTTTTCTATCTCACTCTTTGGTTCTTCTTCCCCAGGTTTTGGCATTGTTTCTAAAGTCATACTAGTTTGTATTAGTTATATACCTCTAGTATAACAAATGCTTTCAAAAAGCCCATCAAATTGCTATGATGGCCCATATGGCTGATAAACAACACATGGAACACATACGACACTCTTTGGCTCACCTTTTGGCTGCAGCGGTACTCGAACTCTGGCCTGAAACGAAACCAACCATAGGCCCGGCTATCGAAAATGGCTTTTATTATGACTTTGAATTTGCTTCTCCTATTTCTGATAAAGACTTCCCAAAGATTGAGCAGAAAATGCGTGAGCTTCTCAAAACCTGGAAATCATTTGAAAAAATTGATGTTACTCCGGAAGAAGCTAAAGAAAAATTTAAAAATAATCCTTACAAATTAGAACTCATTGACGAAATCGTCGGTAAGGGTGAAAAAGTAACTCTGTATAAATCTGGAGAATTTACTGACCTCTGCCGCGGCGGTCATGTTGAAAATCCAAGCAAGGATATTAGTTCCAACGCTTTCAAACTCGACCGTATTGCCGGCGCATACTGGCGTGGTAGTGAAAAAAATAAAATGCTGACTCGTATATATGGTTTGGCATTTGAATCAAAAGAAGAACTCGAGGGCTATATAAAAATGCAGGAGGAAGCAGAAAAAAGAGATCATCGGAAACTCGGAAAGGATTTAGGATTATTCGTATTTTCTGATATCGTCGGCAAGGGTCTACCCCTGTGGACTGAAAAAGGAGCCACTATCCGCCGCGAACTTGAAAGATTCATTGTTGATGAAGAAATAAAGCGTGGCTACAAGCATGTCTATACTCCCGACATTGCTAAAATTGACCTCTACAAAAAATCTGGCCACTATCCGTATTACAAAGATTCAATGTACGCGCCGATCAAGGTAGATGAAGAAGAATTCATGCTCCGGCCAATGACCTGCCCTCATCACTTTGAATTATATTTAAGTCAGCCTCGAAGCTATCGTGAACTGCCGATGCGTATTGCTGAATTGGCTAAGTTATACCGTTATGAACAATCAGGAGAACTTACTGGTCTCATTCGAGTACGCAGTTTTTGTTTAGCTGATGCACACATCATTGCCAAAGATCCTGAACAAGCTGCGGATGAAGTTCACAAGGCCCTTGATCTCATTGAATATATTGCCCAGACATTTGGATTGAAAATGGGCGAACATTATTGGTATCAACTTTCTCTTGGAGATAGAACCAATCCAGATAAATATTTCAAAAATGATGCAGCTTGGGATGAAGCTGAGAACAGACTTCGTGAAGTATTACAGAAACGAAATGCTCACTTTGTTGAGGCACCAGCCGAAGCTGCATTTTATGGACCTAAAATTGATATTCAAATGAAAAATGTCCGAGGCAAGGATGATACAGCTTTCACTGTTCAATATGATTTCGTCATGCCAGAACGATTTAATCTAACCTATACTGACAAGGATGGATTAGAAAAACAGCCTATAGTAATCCACCGATCATCTATCGGCGCAATTGAAAGAGTTATCGCATTTCTTATCGAGCACTATGCTGGAAATTTCCCTCTTTGGCTCGCGCCCGTGCAAGTTAAAGTCTTATCTGTGCGTGATACCCACAATGAATTCGCTCAAAAAGTTGTTGAAACATTGAGAAAAGCTTCTATCCGGGTAGAATTTGATGGCAATGATGAAGGCCTTGGCAAAAAAGTCCGCGCCGCAAAAGTGGAGAAAGTTCCCTACTGGCTTGTTATCGGTGACAAAGAAGTCGAAGCCAACAAAGTTACTCTCGAAAGCCGCGACCATGGCCAACTCGGTCAAATCTCAACAGAAGAACTCCTTTCAAAACTTCAAGAAGAAATAAAGAATAAGAAATAAAAAAGACAAGCGGATGCCTGTCTCTACCCTGCCTTGTTGTCCTTCGCCTTTTTTGCTTTTGCCAACCTCTCGAGAAGACCCGGGGCTAGCTCTGCCAGGTTCTCTTCCGACATGAGCCCGAGAACTTGTGCTTGAATGACTTCATCCTGCAGAACAAACCATTCAACCATTCTGGATAAGGCATCAATCTGCGTCATACCTCTTCTTTCGCAGAGATCATCGAGATTCTGCTTTGCCTGAGTTGTGAGCTGAAGACGGACGACTCCTCTTTTAGCACCCATGAGGGTTCTCCTTGGGTTAAACCCGGTTTAGACTGGCACTACATTACACATATATCAAAAGTTCGTCAATAACAAAAACTCCCCTGAAATAATCGAGAGGAGTTTTTGTTTACTTATGTAACTTAGTTTTAAAGATACGGATAGACTGACTTTACTTTGTCTGCTGTGACAAGAATCCAAGCATCTGTTGCATCCTTAAAGTTATCAACTACTTGGCCAAGAATAACCCGGCTGACATCAATATTGTTGTTTGTACCTCGGGCAAGCATCTCAAGTGCATCTTGAGAAACACTTGCCTTCTTATTCTGAGCTGCCTTTTCAACAGCTGAGTAGAATATTGGTGCAGTTTCTGCAATTGGAATATCTCTAATAGAGCGTTCTGAAATAGCAGGTCCTTCATAGGCAAGCGGCGCACGTGAGTGAACTAAGAACTGGCTGACTGTCATACCCTGCTTCTTTGCTTTTCGCAAAATCAAGTAGTATGCCAAGCCGCCACTCCAAATCAAGAGAGCCAGAATGAAGAGACCAATTTTAATATTGTCAGCTGCGCCGGTGTATGGCAATTGACTCAAATATACTCCACCTGATTTATTTGGAGGATAATAGTCTTGAGTTACGCCGACAATAGGATTTGATCGAACATCCATGTAGCAGGTCTTGTAGATTGTTTGATTACCAGAAGTGATAGCAACCGTGGCCTGCTTTTGACCTGAGTAATTATATTGTTTCGTTACTGAAGTGCCGTAACCTGAAAGCCCGTCCGTACCGCTCCATGAGTAGCTGTAATTTCCGTAGTAATTATTATTTCCATAATAATTATTTCCGTATTGTCCGCCTGAAGCATTGACTGACCAGGTTACAGTTTCATTTACATTAGCTGTATTTGGACTTGCCCAGCATGAGCCGCTCAAATCATTATTGGTGTAATTATCTTGATAGACATTAGTATTACATTGAGCGTTTGCGCTTTGACCATTTGAGTAGACAGTGACATATGCATATTTATTTCCGGTCGAGTGATACGTCTGGGTTGCCCAGCTATTATTTCCTCCGAGACCATCGGTGCCATTCCATGAGTATGAATAGTTTCCTTGGCCGCCTGAAGCGTACGCATTATATGTCACACTTGAACCGGTATGAACTGAACCATTGTTCACCGTACAGTAGAGGGAAATGCTTGGATTGGTGTAGACATTGTCCTGGCGATTTTTGAAGACGACGCCAACACATTGTGAACCAGCAGAGACATATACATTTCCATTTGAAGGGGTGATGTTGAAATTATTCCAACCACTTGGCACGCTTTCAGTGACCGTGTGATTTCCTACTGGTACATCATAGAAGTAGGCATTACCGTTTGAATTGTTGTACGCAACACGGTCATTATCTAATCGGAACGTAAATTGAGGTGAAACATTCAAGCGACTGCCGTTTTGATCATAAGCTTCCTTGAGGATAGCAATACAACCTCTCTCAGGAGCTGGTGTTGGGCTTGGTGAAGCGCTGACACAATTTGAAAGGGTGACGGTATCAACTGGACTTGATTCATTTGCAGCTGGGTAGTAAATCCGAACGCGGTATGTTTGACCTTGATTGAAGGCTAGAGTTCCAGATTTGCCGCCAAATCCAGAGAAATCATTGAAGTTACCTAAGGTAATATCAGTTACACCTGAAGAAACTGCTTTTGACCAACCGCCATTATTGAAGTTTGATTCATTGGTAACATTAATGTGATAGCCTTGTGAACCGCGGTTTGCTGAGTTCCAGGTAATTCGGAGTTTCGCAGAATTGTACTCACAAAATGATGTAGCATTTGGTGTTTGGATGTTTGGCATCTCAGCAGCCTTCTTTTTATTTTTGAAGGTGATGTGATAACAGGTACTTGGGCCATCATGAGCGCGCTGAACATTAACATCATATGAGTTATCGCTTGGCGTCATCAGAACATAGTCAGAATCGAGCACTTCTGAAACAACATAGCGACCGAAAGAGAGATTATCAAAGGTTACTTGGTCACGGCTGTCAGTAGTCAATTGCTGGCCGTTTTGAAGTCGAAATGTAAATCGCTCTGGATTTGAAACTCGGGTGGTGCCATTTGATTCGTACACTTCCTTGAATACTTCGATACAACCTCGGCCTGGAGCTGGGGTTGGCGTAGGAGTTGCATGTGGTGTTGGTGTCGGAGTTGGTTGTGTTCCTCGTGAACAAAGCGTACCAGTATTGTGTACCTGATCGGCAAGAAGACGTTCGCGATACATTGCTCCATTTCGGAATGAAGTAATAAGGTCGCCATAAAAAACATCGGCCTGATATTTACAGCTTGGTGTATCGGCGTGAAGAGTCAAAAGTTTGCCTGGACCAATAGTTCGAACATCTGAATCCAAGAGCTCTTGAGCAGTGAATTCATTTGAGAACCATTTGTAGGTCGCAAAACCAACCTTGTATGAACAGGTTGCTGAATTATTCTTAACCGTGCCGGCTGACCCATTAATACTGCCAATGAGGTCTCGCTCAGCGCTACAATTACTCTGAGCCTGGGCAAATGAGAAATTGCCCTGTAATACTTGATACATGCCAAAGGCCGCTACCGCTACAATAACAATAGAACCAATAAATAGTAAAATCTTTTTCAACATATGCTTTTCTTAACTCGTAATACCGCTGATAATACTGACTACTGACATTCTGACCTACCTTGATTTCTGGCTTAGACTATATAACAATCTCATCTGATAGTCAAAGGGTACGGGACGAAACAAAAGAGGCCTCAACTATAAAACGCTCCTCCTTTTGACCAAAGACGTTACAGGTGACCAAAGTTATCATATTACGGGTACTGGTCAGGTCGACAAAAGCCTCATCACTTTCAACAAGTGAAAAGGCGGTTACCTTGTACACATACTCTTTTCCTGCTGACTGAACCCGAATTTTATCATTGACGTTCAGCTCGCGGACCTTGGTGAAAATTTTATAGGCTTGATTATTGATGACCTTCAGGCTTGAGCTATGACCGAATAAGAACGTATTGCCATATCCCAAGGTACCTGAGCCCGGATAGCGCACCACTCCGCGCAAGAGATAGTCGTTTAAAACGGCATTATCAGTAGAAGGCGGCGTATTAACGACAGCATTAACGCCTATTTTTTCGATGATAATCCGCTTTGGTAATTCTCCTTTTGAATTAATAGAAGCGGTCGGTTTCGGTGTTGGAGTAGGTGTCGGCTTGCGTGAAGTAGACGCTCGGGCTCGAGGTGTCGGTGAAGGCACAACTTCAGTCGAACTTTGAACCTTGAGCTCATCAGGCACCCCGCCTAAGGCGTACAATACAGCAAACGTGACCGTGCCGATGCAGATAACATACCACAGCAAAAGAAACTTGAATTTCCAGACAAGATCAAGGAAACTTATTTTTTCTCTCTCGGGGTATTGACTCATGTGTAAAATATTGTAATATAGAAGGAAACGAGAGCATTATACATTTAAAATTAAGCTAAGTCAATAACCTCTATGGAACAGAACAATCAGGGTGGTAAGCAGGGACCGACAACAACAGTCAAAGTACTCGTATTATTGGGGCTTATTGTGCTGCTTGTTCTAGGTATTTTATTGCCTATTAAACTTGTGCCAAATGCAGTCACAAGCACAAAAAGTTTCTTCTCTCGAATCTTTAATCGTGACAGCGTTACTTTAGAAGTTGATAAAGATGAACTCAACTCAGGTGAACCTTTTGTTCTATCTTGGAATGGAGGCACACGCGAAAATGGTTCCTATATTTTAAGTTACTCGTGTATTGATGGTGTTCGAATAGAAACATCAGTCAATCAGCCCTTTGAGCGTATTACTTGTGACAGCCAGTTTTATTTTTCGCCTACGGAAAATGAAATCGAGCTTACGGTTGTGTCTGAGCGAAGCCGCGAGGTAGATATTCCGGTAACCCTTTCATTCCTCGAAAATTCTGCTTCAGAACCAACAGAGCTTGGTACTATTTCCTTATTTGTGACAAATCCCGCTATTGATGCCAATGCACCTCTGCCAACTGCTACTCCTACACCCCGCCCAAGTACGACACCGACACCAAGCGCTACACCAAAGCCAACTCCAAAACCGGCTGCTCCTGCTCCAGTTAAAACTACTCCACAAAAAGTCAGCCGGCCTTCAAATCCAAATGGTCAGCCAGATTTGGCAGTCCAGATTCTCGAAGTCGGATATTTAAATCCACAAACAAATAAATTTGTGCCATTCCATGCTGCTACAAGCAATATGCGTGCTGCGGTTAAATTTGTAGTTATCAATAATGGTGATAAAAATACCGGCAACTGGAGTTTCAAAGCTACTCTGCCTTCTGACACAAATCCAACCTACACGGCCGTCAACCGCGAAAATTTGGGCCCAGGAGATGGCATTGAATATGTTCTTGGATTTGAGCGCTTGAATAATACTCGAGACAATACCATTACCATTGTTGTTGATCCAGAAAATCAGATTTACGAATCACGAGAAAATAACAATAGCTATTCTGCGAAAATTACTAACCCCCAAGCAGGCACTTCTTACAATCCATACTATCCAAATAATAATTCTGGCACTGTCATTAATACCTACGGCAAACCAGATTTAGCTGTAAGTCTTGTCGATGCTCGAGTCGAGAATAGCAACCGTGCAGTTATTCAGTTTGAAGTTCGGAACATTGGTGACCGACCTACAGGCTCATTCCGCTTCCGAGCCAATCTTCCCTCAAGCGGAAACTCTGAGTTCACTTCAAGTTATATGAATTCACTCGAACCTAGTGCTCGTGTAACTTTCACCGTCAACTTTGAAAATCTGCAAAATTATGGAAACAATACAGCGACGATCACCATTGATCCATATAATGAAGTTTCTGAAACCAACGAAGGCAATAACTCTCTGACTGCAACAGTGTATCGATACTAAATATCAACATTCGCTTTACGCGCGTTTGATTGGATGAAACTTTTTCGGGATGGGACATCAGTACCCATCAAAATATCAAAAATTTTGTCTGCCTCGGCTCCATCTTCTACCGTCACTTTTTTGAGGATGCGGTTATTAACATCCATGGTCGTTTCTTTCAATTCCTCAGCATTCATTTCTCCAAGACCTTTATATCGATTGATGACGATTTTCATTTTTCGGCCAGGCTTATCTTCATCAGCTTCTATCTCTATCTCAGTTTCTCCTGCCTCGGAGTCGCTGCTGCCTGTGACAGTGCCCTGCGGTTGTTCAAGTACCTGAATAATTTCTTCGGGTGCATCTTTGCCGACAATCTTGTCTCTTTCCTCATCAGAATATGCATAGAAAACTTCTTTACCTTTTTTAATTTTAAAGAGCGGCGGCTGGGCAATATAGATAAAGCCTCCATCAATAAGCGGTCGGAAATGTCGATAGAATAGGGTCAAAAGCAACGTTCGGATGTGAGAACCGTCTACGTCGGCATCAGTAGCAATGATGACTTTATGGTATCGCAGTTTTGTAACATCAAAAGTATCACCAATAGCTGTACCCAATGCCAAAATAAGTGACTTTACTTCATTTGAAGCCAACATTTTATCAAGGCGAGCCCGCTCAACATTCAAAATTTTACCTCGCAATGGTAACACAGCTTGAATACGGCGATCTCGGCCTTGCTTTGCCGTACCACCTGCAGAGTCTCCTTCCACAATAAAGAGTTCCGATTCTGAAGCATCTTTTGATTGGCAGTCGGCCAATTTTCCAGGAAGAGCAAAACCTTCAAGGGCACCTTTTCGCAGCACTGAATCTTTAGCGGCTTTTGCCGCCTTGCGGGCTTTGAGAGCAAGAATTACTTTTGAAATAATACTTCGGGCATCATCAGGATTTTCTTCCAAAAAGAATTCAAATGCCTCACCGAAAACTGATTCCACCATACCTCGAGCTTCAACAGTACCAAGTTTGGCTTTAGTCTGACCTTCAAATTGAATCTCACGGATTTTTACAGAGATAACGGCAGTTAATCCTTCAAGGACATCGTCACCGGTAAAATTATCTTCAGATTCTTTAATTAAATTATTCTTTCGGCCGTAGGCATTTAATGTTCTGGTCAAAGCAGTCTTAAAACCAGTGATATGCGTGCCACCCTCTGAGTTATAAATATTATTGGCAAATGGCAGAATGCGAGAACTGATATCATCTACGTACTGTAAGGCGACCTCTACTGTTTCATATTCATTTGTTGGCTTATCTACGTAAAAAATATTGCGATGAATTGGTTTCAAGAGACTATTTTGGAATTTAACGAGCGACTGCAAACCACCTTCGAAGTAGAACGACGTTGACGGTACTTCAAGTCCAAGCTCACGGAAATAAAAAACATCATCGTCATTTATTTTTCCCTGATAGGCGCTGGCATCAATGACACTAATGCGCAATCCCTTAACCAAATAAGCTTGCTGACGCATGTGAGTCACCACACGAGTGGAATCAAATTTTATTTCCTTGAAAATTTCGATGTCAGCATGAAATGACGTAATTGTGCCGTGGAGTTTCGAGGTACCAACTTTTTTGACCGCAGATTTTTTCTTGCCTTTTGAATACTCCTGCATGAATTCCCCGCCATCACGATGGACTCGAACTTTCATGTAATCTGAAAGAGCGTTCACTACTGATGCGCCGACACCATGCAAACCTCCAGAAACCTTATAGCCTTCGCCACCGAACTTTCCGCCGGCATGAAGCGTAGTCATAATTGTTTCCAAAGCAGAGACTTTTGTCTGCTTGTGCATATCTACTGGAATTCCTCGGCCATTGTCCGTCACTCGAATGACTTGCCCTGGCAAAAGAACGATTTCAATGTCATTGGCAAAGCCGCCCATGGCCTCGTCACGGGAGTTGTCGAAGATTTCGGTAATGAGATGATGTAGTCCGTCTGGGCCAGTTGTACCAATATACATTCCTGGGCGCTTACGGACCGGTTCTAGGCCTTCCAGGACCTGAATATCCTCGGCGCTATAGGCGCTTTTCTTTACTTTTTTTGTCTCTGTTTTAGCCATTTTTTGTCCGTATATTATAGCAAATTTCGAGCTAAAAACCAAGTAAAAAACCTTTGACTTTTAGCTATAAATATAGCTTATTTTAAGCTTGAACTTAGGCCTAAAAATGCTTATTGACTTTATACATGAGTATGATATAATACACCCAGCTGGAGCTTGGAGGATCACGTGATTCTCAGCTTCAGGTTCACATCATGTCTCCTCTCGGGCAGTTCGCCGAGAGAGAAGGGATTCTCTCATGCGCCGTGGATGTCGCCCAATTCGCTACGCCGGAGGTTCACGCGTTCGATCCAAGCGTCGCCGTCGCATCCGCTGATCCACCACGTTCTCCGCCCGACCCACACTGTGGTCGGGCTTTCGTTTATCTACATTTTAATACTACCTAACCTGCCAGTCTTTCTGAGCATTCATTTCCTCAGTAATTTTATTCATGATGGCATTAATTTCTTCTTCGGTCAGTGTTTTTTCATGAGATTGGAAAACCAAGCGGAAAGCATATGAAATCTTTTTTGCGCCATCAACTTCTTTTTCAAAAACATCAAAAAGACTTTCCCGCACGAGCAAAACGCCGCTGTGTTTTTCAATAATAGCTCGGACGTCATGTTCAGTTGTGCCTTCGGGTGTAAACACGGCAATATCACGAACCGCAAAAGGATAAGCAGAAATTGGTGTATACATTTTTTGTTGAGGACTAACATCATACTGAGCAAATTCATCAGGTTCTGGCAGATTGCGTAAAATATCATCCAGACTTATTTCGGCTATGCCATCTTTGACTTCGATAAAATTAAAGTCCAAGCCAATTTCTGACCCAATATTAAGCAGTATCTCTTTCAACTCATCGGCTTCGCTTTTTTTACTCTTTTGGGCATTCCTTAATCCAAAAGCTAATGCTGTGTACTCACCTTCTGCAGTAAATACATTGCCAATTTCAAAAATTTTAATTTGTTTGAGTCCCAAGAGATCAGCATTTTTTATATTTAAATCCAAAGCCTTTGAAACCCCCTGACTTAGGTTAGCTCGTAAAAAGTTTTTGTCTGAAGCCAATGGATTTTGAATCTCGACTTCTCCGCTATTTGTTAGTGCATAGGTATATATTTCTGAAAATCCATGGACATTGAGTATGTCACGAATTTTTTGAGAGTAATAGAAAAGCTTATTAATTTCAGGCAAGATCGGCGATGTCGGAAGTTGGGTCACTGGAATTTGTTCATACCCATATATTCGGCCTATTTCTTCAATAAAGTCCTCCGGAATAACTAAATCCCGACGTTCTTCCGGAATAGTGACCGTAAACGTATCACCACTTTTTACAAAAGTAATACCGAGACGTTGTAAAATCTCTTCAATATCTTTTTCAGTGATAGGTACTCCAAGAAGAGTTCGAATATACGTAGCAGTAATCTTCAGAGTCTTTTTCTCTTGTTTATAGTTCACAATATCAGTAATAGGACTGGGTTTGTCCGAATCAGATACGTCACTAATATGGCTTGTTACCTCTTCAAGGGCCCGCATCGTTCGCTCCGGCGGCACAATATTTTCAAAACGTTTTGATGAATCATTACGAATACCGATTTTCTGAGAAACTTTTCGAATAAATGCCGGCTCAAAACTTGCAGATTCCAGAATAATATTCTTGGTTGATTCAGTAACCGCCGCACGATTTCCTCCTTTCACCCCAGCTATAGCTAGCGGTGCTTCTGTATCTGCAATAACCAAAATTGATTCATCAAGCTCTACATCCTTTCCATCAAGAGTGGTAATTTTTTCACCCTTCTTTGCCCGCCGGATAGTAATAGTACCCCTAACTTTATCAGCATCAAAGGCATGAAGTGGTTGACCAATGTCAAGCATTACAAAATTGGTAGCATCAACAATAGTATTAATTGAGCGCTGCCCTATTGTCTCAAGCAACAAAGCGAGCCAGGCTGGTGATGGTCCAACTGTCACATTTTCAATATAGCGAGCAGTATAGCGCAGGCAAAGATCCGGTTCTTCGACAATTACTGTTACTGCTTTATCAGAAGTTATTTCTTCATTTTCATTTTCTTTTTCCTGCCACGGTAGTTTTGTAATGGCGGAAATTTCTTCGGCTATGCCTCGATGAGAAAGAGCATAGTGAGCCCGATCCGGCAGAACTTTAATGTCGAAGACTGTATCAGTGCCAAATTGTTCAGTACCTTCAATTTCAAATGCATGAAATGTAATAAGTTCGGCTAATTTTTCCGACTCAGGTAGCGGATCTTTGAAATATGTTTGAAGCCAATTGTATGAGACTTTCATTAAAATTGATGCACGAACCTTAAATCACCTGAATAAAATTGCCGAATATCATCAATACCATACTTCAGCATTAAAAGTCTCTCAATCCCCCCACCGAAAGCAAAACCTTTCCACTCATTTGGATCAAGCCCTGCCGCTTTCAACACATTGGGATGAACAAGTCCTGCGCCCATTACCTCCAACCATTTGTCTTTCCATCTAATATCCACTTCTACCCCAGGCTCAACAAAGGGAAAGAAACTCGGCCGGAAACGCGTCTCAACATCAGGACCAAAATACGATTTGAAAAAAGTATCGAGCGTACCCTTAAGTTCTGCCAGAGAAGCATTCTTATCAATCAC
Source organism: Candidatus Parcubacteria bacterium (assembly GCA_019661945.1). Lineage (GTDB taxonomy): Bacteria > Patescibacteriota > Minisyncoccia > Phycocordibacterales > JAKAEA01 > JAIFWI01. The sequence goes on from JAIFWI010000005.1 coordinate 26,138, forward strand.
TAAACCTTCAACTTGATAAAACTGAGCCTCATGGGTAGCATCAGTAGCTTCGTTGCGGTAACACTTTCCCGGCACGATTATTCTATAAGGAGGTTTGTGCGATTCCATGTAACGAATCTGGACTGGAGACGTATGTGTACGAAGGACTGGCCGAGTGCTGCGGCCTTCATTCATCATGTTTTCATCAGACTCATGTTTAATCCAAAAGGTATCCTGCATATCGCGGGCTGGATGATCTTTGGGAACATTTAGAGCATCAAAATTATAGAATTCCGTTTCCAATTCCGGTCCTAGCGCAACATCAAAACCCATCTTGGTAAAAATGGCATAAATATCGCGTATGGCCGTCGTTATAGGATGTAGGTGACCTGACATATTTTGAAGTATACCCTATAGTATATCGGAAAAGCAGGAGCTTGTAAAAATGGCTCTACTGTGGTATATTAATCGATTATTGGTATGGACTTTTTGCAACACATTATTGTTTATTTCTTCTTGTTTGTAGGTATATATTTCGAGGTTTTTATCCTCTGTGCATACCTTATTCATCGGAAAAACATTAAAGCGGACGAGAGCCGAGCTTTTGAGCGTACTTCGGACTATCCATCTGTGACCATTGTCGTGCCTGTCTGGAATGAGGAGAAAACAGTTGGGAAAACTCTTGAATCTCTATTTGGCTTAAATTATCCTAAGGAATTGTTAAAAATTACGGTAGTCGATGATGGCAGTATAGATGGTACTTGGAATATTTTACAGGAATACAAGACAACGTATCCTCATATTGAAATTTATCACAAAGAAAATGGCGGCAAACATACTGCCGTAAACTATGCTATACAACGAACCACCACAGATCTCATTGGCTGTCTCGATGCCGACTCATATGTTCACCCTGACACATTGAAGAAACTTGTATGTAGATTTGATGATAGAGCAATCATGGCTGTAACACCTGCAATAAAAATTCACAATCCTAAAACATATATTCAACGTATTCAGACGATTGAGTATGCTATGGGCATTCTTTTTAGAAAGGTTATTGCTATTATTGGCGCCCTCCATGTTACGCCAGGACCATTTACTATCTTCCGCCGGACTATGTTTGATGAGATTGGCTTATTCCGACATGCACATAATACCGAAGATATGGAAATGGCTTTTCGGATGCAAACCCACCACTTAAAAATTGAAGATGTTCATACGGCATGGGTATATACTACAGGCCCAAACACTGTTAAAAAACTCTATAAACAGCGAGTGCGCTGGACCTATGGTTTCTTACGAAATGTCTGGGATTACAAATTCTTGTTTTTGAATGCAAGGTACGGAAATATTGGTTTATTAACCATTCCTGTCGCATTTACTCTTATTATTGGTGTTGTATTCTCTACAACGTTTTTTCTTTTTCGGATAAGTCACTTTATTCAAGCAAAATTTATTGAATGGAAAACAATTGGATTCCACTGGCCAACTATTGAATTAAATACTTTTTACCTTAGTGCCAAGCAAAGTATCTTGCTCACAGTATTTATTTTTATCTTGATGTCCACATTAGCTTATAATGCACAGAAGCTGGCCAAGCAACCCCTTCATATTCGTCGAACAATCATGTATTTTTTGACCTATCCCTTAATCTCTCCCTTTTGGATCTTACGTTCTATTTATAATGTGCTCCTAGCCAAAACTACTTCCTGGCGATAATGAAACCAGTTACTACAAAATTATACATGGCAGCCCTTGCCATTACGGTTACCATTTTTATTGGCGCCTTTTTTATTTCTCAGTATCTTAATGAAAGAAAAACTTCGGAGTTAAAAGCCATTGAAGATAAAATTGCTATTGATATTCTTTCTTTTGAAACTCAATTTGATATTTTTGAAGAATCATCCTGCCTGACCTTTAATAAATCAAGCATTCGATCTGAACTCCAGAGCCTTGATCAGAAATTAATCTTTCTTGAAGGCCAAGTCGGAGCCAATGACCCTGAAGTATTTAGACTCAAGCGCTACTATTCCCTGCTTCAAATTAGAGACTATCTGCTAACAAAACGCATGAGCGAGCAATGTAATTTTGATACTGTCTTTCTGCTCTATTTTTATTCGCATGAAAACTGTCCAGAATGTCAGACCCAAGAGTATATTCTCCGAAGTGTTCGAGACAATTATCCTCAGGTAGAAATTTATACATTTGATTATGATGTTGATTTGTCAGCTATTCGGACACTCATTAACCTCCACAATATCCCAAACAATCCACCCATCATTGATATCAACGGCAAACTCTACGCTCCATTTAAAAGCTTCGCAGATATAGAAGTAATTTTGAAACCTCTCTTATGATTATTTTTATACTTATTCTGTCTCTCGTTATCCGAATCTGGTATGTCCTGCTGCCAACCATTATTTGGTGGGATACAGCTATGTACATCGGAATCGGCAAATACATGTTCAGCCATGGCGCTATCGGCCTCTGGGAGCCATTTCGGCCGCCACTTCTACCAATTATTTTAGGATCTGCTTGGAAGATTGGCATTGACCCGCTCATATTCGGCAAAATTATTATGGTCATTTCGAGCTTAGTTCTCATTTGGCTTGTATATATTATCGGAGAAAAACTCGGCAAAAATATCGGCCTCTATTCTGCAGCTCTTTTAAGCTTGACCCCAGTCTTTATTGTTTTCAGTAATACCCCTTTATCTGATATTCCTTCAACGCTGTTTATCACTCTGGCATTTCTAGTCACTTTACGTAAAAAATATATTGTATCCGGTATCTTAATGGGCTTAGCATTCTTGACTCGTTTTCCTCAGATTATCGCTCTTCTTCCACTAGTACTTAGTATCTGGATACTCCAAGAAGAATCATGGAAAATAAAAGTTCGGGACATATTTTTTGTCCTTATAGGCCTGGCACTCGTGACGCTGCCATTTTTTATTACTAACTATTTTCTCTATACCAATCCCCTGTACCCTATTATCGAGGGCAATAGAGTAGCCGCTGAATCGGTCTATCCTGCACATGAATATTTTTACTATGGTACCGGGCTTCTGACTCAAAATCCTTTACTTATTTTTGTTCTAGTTACACTTGGATTGTTGATATATCAAGGCAAAAGGTTACCAAGCTGGAGAATGATTCGCTCATTATTCCTTTTTGTGATTATTCCCGGCGCATATTTTACGATTAATCCTCATCAGGAATTGCGCTATGCCATGATGTTTTTGCCTTTTCTTGTTCTTTTAGCAGGATATGGCATTGCTTATATTACAGAAAAAATTTCATGGAAATTTACCTCATTTGTTGCCGTTCTTCTTATCATCGCCATTCTCGGCAGTATTGGTTTATATGGTTTAAAAACACACGGATCACGCTATAAGGTATCGCCTGAGCAGTATGAATACCTGACCTATTTTAAAGATAAAGGCCGACAAGAAATTTTAACTTCTTCGCCACAATCGATTGTGTTTTCAGATATCTCTATTGTCCAAGCCGTCAGCACCTGGGAATTTGCTGATCAGGTGTACAATGATGTTCGATCTCATGTTTCCTATATTGCTATCAACACCTGTGAACTCGTGTGTGAAGATCCAGCTACTTGTCCTCATGCACGTGAATCACTCTTACAGAAAATGAAAAAGGAAGTCCAGATTTTCTTCAAAACGACGTTTGGCTGTGAATTATATATTCTTAAACCTTAAATCTAAAAGCTCCTAACCTTATAAACAATATGCCGAGTATGAGGAATCTCGACTTTATCTAGTGCAAATTGAGTTATATTTTCAAGATGACGTTCAAGTGAGATAACCGAGGTTTTATTAAATTCTCTGGTAAAAGGTTCATGCTCGTAAAAATAAAACTCCACCTTATCTTTTGGAAAATTTCGAATGACGTCGGTCAATGCATCTCGGATAATCTCTTGCCCAGCCGGGCCATATACCTGAATTGGTTTATTACCGACACTTGAGATAAGAGACTGAATATCTTTTGATAGTTCAGTCTGAAGCAATAATTTGCCTTCGTCTCCTGCATATTCACTATCGACATAGGTAAAATGGGTAATCTTTACGTTCTGAAGATTATTTGCTTCCGCAGTTGGCACTTTCGAGAAAAATGTCGCAATAATTTTCTGATTATCACCTTGAGTGACTAATTCATCAAGCGAAAGTACGGCATCTTCAAGCGTAGATGCCAGGATGATAACGACAGCATCATTTGAGGTCGTGATGTTTCCTTTACCAGACGAAGTCACTATAAGAATAAGAGCGCCAAGAATCAAAACCCCATACACCATCATCGATTTTCTTTTAAGAAAAGTCCTCATGTGGAGCCACCTCCCGGGCTTGAACCGGGGACCTACTGTTTACAAAACAGTTGCTCTACCAACTGAGCTAAGGTGGCACATAACCGCGTGCATATCAGACTACCATACTTTTTTTATCTGCGGAACTTATCACGTGATGGACCTATATCATTGAGAAAATATGAAGCTTCTCCCCGGTTTTCAATTTTTTGCTTACCACGAACAATGCTTACAAGTCGGTGAAATCTACGCTCAAGCCAGGACATCGTCACCCTAACTAAAGCTCTGGGAATATAGAGAAGGCCACGGATAACATCAAAAATACTTGGCAGAGAACTCTGATCAAGATGATCCAAGCCCTGGTTTTTCTTTTGAACCAACAGTTTCTCTAATCGCTCTCGGGCTCCCGGCCAGAAAAGCATTGTGCCGGTTTTTTCCTGAAGTATTTTAAGACCGATAAAGAGAATAATAATCGCACCGGAACTTATAAACACTAGTAACCAAAATGTCATACTTATTTTTCTAAGACTGCAAAGCGCACGAATCGGGCCACTTCAATCTTTTCACCAAATTTCTGAATAGCTGAATCAAGGAGACCTTGAATTGTTGTTTCTGGATTTTTTATAAAGTCTTGCTCAAGCAATGTTCGCTCCTTAAAGTAAGCCTTGAGTTTACCTTCAAGAATCTGAGCTTTGATGTTTTCAGGTTTACCTTCAACATCTTTTACAAAAACTTCCTTGGCTTGCTCTCGGGCTTTCTCTGGAATATCTTCAATTTTTAAAAACTCAGGGTTTGAAGCAGCAATATGCATAGCGATATCTCGGGCCATGGTTTTAAATTCGTCGTTCTTGGCCACAAAATCGGTTTCTGAGACGAGTTCCACCATGACCCCAATCGTACCTGAAGAGTGAACGTATGATTGAACCACACCAGCCCCGAAGGTTCGATCAGATTTTTTTGCGGCAATGTCCTTGCTTTTTTGTTTAAGAATGATGAGAGCCTTTTCGATATCACCACCTGCTTCTTCCAAGGCCTTCTTGCACTGCATGACAGACACACCAGTCTTGTCACGCAGCTCTTTAATAGTCTCTGTACTTATAGCCATATGAAATTTTGCTTTAGGATTATGCTTTGTAAGCGCCGGCAGCTTCGGAGAGAAAGAATCGGATACTTGAAATGGATGAATCGTTGCCGGGAATTGGATACTCTACACCTTTGAGATTACAGTCAGAACCACAGAGAGCGATGACGGGAATACCAACCTTATGAGCTTCAGTCACGGCAATCTCCTCATGCTTTGAGTCTACCACAAAAATAGCCTTTGGTAATTCCTTCATAGTCACAATGCCTGAGAAAAAACGCTGTAGTTTTTCAATTTCGCGGTCAATCAAGAGACGTTCCTTTTTAGTATATTTTGAGAGTTCACCTTTTTCTCGTTGGTCCATGAGGCTTTCCAATCGCTCTACACGCTTACGGATATTGGGAAAATTAGTGAAAGTTCCGCCAATCCAGCGTCCCGCGACATACGGCATGCCTATTGATTCTGCAGTCTTTTGAACCGCCTCACGAGCTTCGTTCTTACCGCCAACAAAAAGGATTTTACCGTTATTCTTTGCCAATGACTTGATGTAGTCCTTAGCAGTATCAAGGTATTCCTTAGTTTTTTCGAGATCAAAGATTTCTATCTTGTTTTTAGCCCCAAAAATAAGAGGTTTTACAGATGGGTGGCGGCGAGCCTTAATCAGGCCAAAATGGGCGCCTGCCTTAAACATCCGCTCAATATCTGGGTTCATTACTACTGGTTCTTCTGTCATAGTGGTCTAGTCTAACACAGGATTATTATAGGGGCAAGAGTCCTATTTTTTGATTTTGCCATAGAGCCAGCCGAGAAAAGAACCGATCCCGAAAGCAACAGCAAGCACTGGAATTCCCACCATTACATAACCCATATAAAGTGCAGAGCTGAGTCCAGGAGGTCCTGAAAGTTCACCACCACCTGCAGTAAATGGAAAACGGAAAGATAGTAAAATATATATAAATAATACTATGACTAAAATAATCATTGAAATCCCTCCCCTCAGCCAATATCTTTTTTGATTCATAAAATAAATGAGCTTTTAATGTAGCTCAAGTATAGCATAACATCCCCCGCCTCCGGCACCCCCTTCAAAGGGGGATTTTAATTCTCCCTTCGAAGGGAGCACTGCAAAGCAGGAGGGATGTTACTCCCCTTCCTCATCTTTCGCATTCGGATCCACCGGCTGACTCATGGCCTCAATGATATTTTCGATTTCGCCGGCCATGATTTTCTCCAAATTGTGCCAGGAACGTTTCAGACGGTGGTCGGTAATGCGGTCCTGCAAAATATTATAGGTTCGGATTTTTTCTGAGCGGTCGCCGGTGCCGATTTGATCTTTACGCTCTTTTGAATGTTTTTTAGCTTCCTCTTCTTCCATTTGAGCTTCAATTTTAGCCCGCAAAATAGCCATGGCCTTTTCTTTATTAGCATTTTGGCTGCGCTCGGCGGTTGAGCGGACCCATAAACCAGTTGGGATGTGGATCAAGCGCACCGCTGATTCAACCTTGTTCACATTTTGTCCGCCTTTTCCTCCGGCTCGAGATGTTTCAGTTTCAATATCAGTGGGATTAATAATCAGTTTTGAAAATTTTCGAATTGGCATAATAGCTACCGAAGCGGTTGAAGTGTGAACTCGGCCGGATTTTTCGGTATCAGGAATACGTTGAACTCGATGTACGCCGGTTTCATAGCGCAGTTTTCGATAGACATCCTTGCCCCGAATTTCAAATGAAGCTTCTTTGTATCCGCCAAGGTCTGATTCTGAGGCATCTACTTTTTTAACACTCCAGCCCTTCAGGGCCGCATATTTTGAATACATCCCGGCAAGTTCGGCAGCAAAAAGTGAAGCCTCATCTCCGCCAGCACCTGCTCGGACTTCAAGAATTACTTCATTCGGAAATTCTTCCTCTTCTTTATCACCTTCAATAATTTCATCCATCTGCTTCATAAGCTCATCTTTCTGAGTCTTAATATTTTCAAGTTCAGATTGAGCCAATTCACCCATCGTCGGATCATTTTGAGACATGGCTAAAACACCAGCTTCTTCTTCAAGGAGCTTGGCGTACATATCAGCCAGATATGTTGTCTTTGGATTCTTTTTGTAGAGTTCTATGTCCACGTTTATATTATACTAAGAAAATCTCCCCTTGAGGGGAGTGGCGAAGCCGAGGGATGTACATCCCCCGCCTTGCAGGCACCCCCTTCGAAGGGGGATTTCGTTACTTCTTTGCTTTAACCTTTTTGGGAGCGGCCTTGGCCATTCGGCTCTTGAACTTATCAACCATGCCGGCAGCGTCGAGGCTCTTTTCAGTGCCTGTGTAGAATGGGTGGCAGTTACTGCAAATTTCAACCGTTAGTTTCTCCTTCGTTGAACCCACGGTAAAAGTGTTTCCGCAGGCGCAGGTTACTTTAGCTTTTTCAAAATATGTTGGGTGAATCTCCGCTTTCATAGGGCGTTACTATATCAGAATATGTAAATAGGTGCAAATCCATATAAAACGAAAGCCCCGCTGTCCTCCTAGAGAACAGGATGGTCGGGGCTCTGCTCGGACCTGGTCCGAGGGACGGCTCGCTCGCGGGCCGTCTGTGTGCGTAAGATGGAAGCGAGCGATCTGCCAAAAGAAACGAGACTTTTTTATGTGACAGTCATCAAACAATCGCTGCTTTTACGATCTCAAGGGGTAGTGGCACACGCACATCCCCTGAAATTGCCGGCTATCTCCTTGGCGAATAAGATACAGATACTTCAGAGATAGGTGCCAAGGCCTTACGGCTCTACGGGGTTGGGCGACCACTGCCCTTAGCTCTGTTCGGCATTATAGCAAAATGTTTATTTTTGTCAAGTATTTAAATACCCGCCAGTGGATCGATCATATTGACCTGAATATCGTTGGCTTTGGTCATGACTTGGTCGCCATAGAATTTGTTAGCTGGAGCTTTGCTGTCGCATGCCCGGCCGGAGTAGTATCGGCAGGCAGCATTACGCTCGCTGGCATAATCCCCGCCTCCTGCTCCTAAATCAGACAAATAGATGGCCGAAGCCATAAATGCGTGTTCTGGCTCCCAAGGATCTGGTGCACCCACACCCAATGCCTTGGCAATTCGAGCCTTGAAGAGCATCCAGGTTGAAGGAATAAACTGTGAGGGTCCCATTGCTCCGCCGTAACCAGTACTAAACGGACATGATACCCGAGTGGTATACGGATCTCGGCCGAGTTCTGAAGTAATTTGCAGGAATGGTTGAACATCGCGACTTGGCTTCATGACCCCATCTTCAAACGCGCCTGTCGATATTCTTTTACCATCCCCTGTAGCTGGATCGGTCAGATAACACGAACCAACGTTTTTTCCGAGGTTACTTTCTTGGGTCAAAATTCCAAGGAGAAATGCTGGTCTGACGCCTGTAGCCTGTGAGGCCTTAGTAGCAAACTCCAAAGCCTTGCCGAATGGAATAGCTGCTGTATCGCGTAGGGCAAAGAGCGCGGCTCGAATTTGAGCAGCTTTTTGTTCTTTGCTTTTAATCTGAGTCTGATAATTTTGCTGTTCTTTTTTACTTAAACTCAAAAGATAGGCTTTCTCTTTTTCATTTTTCTCAATTTTTGCTTTCTCGACTTCAATTGAAATTTTTTGGTTGATTTCTTCGAGACGTTTTTTATCCAGACTCTGTCGAGCAACCTCGGTTTCTGATTTTGATTGTTTAATATAACCCAAGTTTACTTGGACACCTTCTTTTATCGTATCGAATGCATCAACATCTGAGAAAAATTCTGAAATGTCGCTGTTACTCAGCATCACATCCACCAAGGTATATGTATCCATTTCATTCGTTTTCCGAATAAGCTGAGCCAATGACTCGCGGTTCTCATCAATCCGGTCAGCCAGGATTGTTATTTCCTTTGTTTTTGAATTAATATCTTTGCCAAGACCTTCAATAGCTAGATTTTTCTTGCGGATATTGAGCTTGGCTTCATTTATTTGAGCGGTCAAAATTGCAATATCGCGGGCAATAGATTGGCCCTTTTGCATTTCCACTTCTAAAATCTTCTGCTGTTCGGCAATTTCGCGAGTTACTTCATCAAGCTCGGCCCGGAGGCGGGCTTCTTTTTCCTCAACGGTCTCGCTTGAGGCGGTCCGCGGCGCAATCTGAAGGGAAACGAAGGTCAGAGACAGTATCATCATCCCAACCAAGCCAAAACGTACGTAATAACTTCGCATACCCTCCTATTATAACATTATTCTTTAGCTTGTTTAGCTTCGGGTGCTGCAGGTGCGGCTCCTTCCTCACCGACAACTTCTTCCTTACCCTTTGCGCCGACAACTTCAATGTCAGCAATAGATGCCTCTGGAGCTTCTTCTGGCTCTTCTTGAGGCACGAAGATAGATGCTACAACTTCATCTGGTTCAGAAATGAGTGTCACGCCGTCTGGCAGTTTAATATCTTTAGCCAAGACTTGGCTATCAAGTGCAGCCAATAATGAAATATCTACTTTAAGATCATGTGGCAAATCCTTTGGCAAGGCTTCAATTTCAAGTTCGTGCAAAACCTTTACAAGAGTACCACCGAGTTCTTTAATAGCAGCCGAGGTGCCGATAAATTCAAGAGGAGTTTTAACCTGAATTTTCTTGCCTTTTTCAATGACGTAAAAATCAGCATGGCGAGGAATGCCTGATACCGGGTGCTCATCGACAGCGTAAATAAGGGCCTCATGCTCTTCAGAGCCATCTTTGAGGCTAATAACCGATGATTCACCGACTTCTTTCCAAACCTTCTTAAAATCGATAGCTTTGATCGAAATTGGGGTGGTTTCTTCCTTTGGACCGTAAAAAACAGCAGGAACAAAGCCTTCTCGGCGAAGTTTTGGTAATTTATCAGCCTCTTGGCGCTTTTTAAACTCCAGGGTTAACATAGGTTGCTATTATACTGATCCAGCCCAAAAATGCAACCCTTATGAACCTATTTTAAATGTCGAAAGGACTTGTTTAAAGACAGACATAACTTTTTCAGAATCGAAGGCTTTTACTGGAGGATCGTAGTTTTGGATATTACCTGAGTGGGTGTCGAGACTTATGACATAACAAGTAGTGGCATTGCTGGCCGTATAAATAACACTCTCATAAAGTTGCCCAGCAGCCGCACCGCCATTTGAACCGCCAGTAAAGGTCACACCATTGGCAGTTATCGATGGCAATATTTTTAGAGGAGTTTCGCTCCTTCTTCTGACACTATCAATCCGACAGTTTTTTGTATCATTAGCCTTATTTGTCTCAACAGTAATTTTTGCCTCAACTAAATTAGTACCTTTTGTATATGACTCAGGATAGGTAAAAATTACCTGCGGCCCAGATTTTTCTGTACCGGCATCATTGAGATCAATACCATTATTGGATGTCACCTTAAAATCACTCGGATACTTAACCTCAAACCCCGCCGGCGCTGGTTTGGTATATGTTTTCAAATCAGCAATACCAGTTTGAATATCTATTGAAGTAAATTTAAATGAAGAAAGGATTTTTTCTACAATTACTATTGGCAACTCTGTAAATTGTTTATCTGCTGTTGCCTCTGGAGAATCACTGGTCACTACAACATATAATCCAACTTTCTGAGGTAAGGATATAAGATAAACCTTTCCGGTGGTGCCAGCATCACCACAAGCATATTCTCTTGCCTTCATATTATTTCCAAATGAAACATTATCGGCTTTAAGCTCACAGCTAATATTGTTATCACTGATATTTTTTATAATTTCATAATTTTTAAAAACAGAAACATAGATCTTTGTTAAACTTGGATTTGGGCTGATAATTTCTTTCCCTATTACCTTGCCAACCTCATCTGAATTATAGTCTTCCAAAGTAAACTTATTGGGATATTTAAATTCAAACCCATATTCGGCATTTGTGTATGTTTTCCAATTCAAATAGTTTGAATAGTAGTACACTCCACATCCAATAACCAAAATTGCAAGTATGATTAGTATTATTGCTGCTGAACCTTTTTTATTATTTAACATATTTTAATACTGCTCATTAACGATCTGATAATCTACCTTTTTGGAACTGTAGGTAATGCTACTCAAATCAAATTTTACTCTTGGACAAGGAGGTATAGAATCAGGTACTGCATCAGCTATCTTTATCTCTTTATGTTTACTGAAGTCTCTAAGATCTTGCAGATAAAGTGAACAAATATCTCCTTCTTTTGCGGGAACAGTTGAGAAATGACTATATACATAAAATATATTCGGATCACTAGGTAATATACCAACTTGGTCTATGAGACCCAATCCATTTGCTCCTTGCCAATAAAGCTCTGCTTCGAGGCGATGTAACAATTTACCCTGACTATCCCAAATACAAATCTGCGTTTTGTCATTTGGATTAATTCCCTCAGAATGGTCAGTTATAGTAATCAGTTTGTTACCGCTCCAAAATCCACCACCCAATGCACAACTCATATTTGGTAGTTTTACTTTGGCATTCGTTTCTACATTTACAATCCTTCTCATCCTTTCCCAAGCACCATTTGCATTTTTAACATTACTTATAATATACATATACTTTTTATCCTCAGATACTGATGCCTGTGCAAGCCAATTGTTGATATGAGTATAGAGACCTTGTCGCACACCATCTTTAGTAATCTCCGCCACAGAACTAAAGGTTGAGGCACAACCAAAGACATAATTTGTAATTTTGTAAGGAGGATTCAGTAAGATCTTATTATCACCATCCTTGTTAAAACCATCAACGGTTATTGAGAAGAAATCCCGCTCGCCGTCTATCTGTTGAAACTGATTTCCAAATTCATCTCGCACATTCTTATATTTTGTTATCTTTGGGTCAAAAATTTCTGGCTGACAATCATACTGGATAGACCCCTTAATCATAGCTAGGCTATTTGCTGGAATTTCCGTGCTTAAAATTTTTATGGGTGAATTATCACTATCTGTATTTTCAGAAACAGAAGAGTGATTTGTTGAGTAATAGTAAGCGCCAACTCCAATAGCCAGTACCACAATTATTATTAGGATTAATATTGCAGAGCCTTTCTTGCCCTGAGCTTGTCGAATGGGTTGGTGAGTTCTCATATTATTTAATGAACCTAAATGTCGACAATACTCCTTCAAGGGTTTGAGGATTGATATTGCTGTCTAAAATGATAGCGTCGTATGGCTCGTAATAATAATCACCATGAGCAACATATGCTTGATGGGTGCAGGCCCCGCTTGAAAAACATACCTTACCCAGATAAGCTTTCTTGCCGCCAATAGTAGTCTCTTCTAATCCAGTGGGATAATTTTCGAGCACATCAGGCGATGTTATTCTATGTTCTAAATATTCTGCTCCACTGCTGTTATAACTTTTCAGAGTATTAGTTATACGAACACCAAAAACAGGCGCATGGTTCCCTGTATCAATTTGAAATATAATATAAGCATTTGGTGTTGTATTTGGTCCACTCTCAGTCAGTTTGAAAACTAAATTGGACGGATATTTAAAAGTAATATTATACTTTTCATTTCTATATTCCACCCAATTCTTAGTTAAAGTAGCAATATCAGTGGGAAAGATTTCAGCCTTTTTTTCTCTAAGTTTGATACCAAACAGGTTAAAACCAGCCAATAGCATTGCCCCAGCGACCACCACAATTAAAACAATTATTACAATTAACGTACTAACAAAACCTTTCTTGTGCTGAGCTTGTCGAATGCGTTGATGATTTTTCATATAAAATTAAAGACCGTTAAATAAGCGCAAACGAGCGTCGGCGGATTTTTCCATTGATTTGAGGGCTTCTTTTAAGTATTTGTAGGGCGCGATTTCGTCGCGATGTTCTTGGAGAGCAAGTTCAAGGCCTTTGCGATATGCCACGCGGAGTTCGGTGTTGATATGCACAATAGCAATGCCATTTTTAATTCCATTTACAAAATCTTCGTCAACCGTACCCGAACCGCCATGAAGCACAAGAGGCACACCGGCTGCTTCACGGATTTGTTTTATGCGCGGAATGTCGAGACGCGGATCATTGCCAACTTTCAGCATCCCGTGAACATTGCCTACTGCCGGGGCCAAAAGATCAACACCAGTTTTTTCCACAAATTCTTTTGCCTGTTCTGGATGAGTTAAGCCTTCCCCAGATGTTGTTACTCCTTCTGGCAATGCATCCAAAAGCTTTGACGATGTGCCAATATAGCCTAACTCCCCTTCTACCAACATATTCGGATTAACACTTTTGGCATACTCAACACACTGCTTGGCTAATTTCACATTTTCCTCAAATGGAAGCTGTGCTCCGTCGAAAATGACAGCATCAAAACCAGCATCAACTGCTTGTTTTACTTTCTCAA